>NZ_JBQGUZ010000004.1:0-197699 GCF_052078135.1 Acinetobacter lwoffii | reverse complement strand
ATTTGTTTAAGATAAGATATAACTCATTGAGATGTGTCATAGTATTCGTCGTTAGAAAACAATTATTGTGACATTATTTCAATGAGTTATCTATTTTTGTCGTGTACAGAGGCCTCAATCATAAAAATGACAGAGTTGTGTGCCAATAGGGTATTTGGGCCCAATAATTGAAACAGGTTTGGGAAGTCTTTCACGCAAATGCCAAGATAACTTTCAGCGCCTTGTTTCCAGACTTCATTCAGTTCTACGCCATCGAGCCCGGTACATTGAAAATTCTTCATATAGATGCGCGGATCGGTAATGAATCCAGTGCCATAAATCAGACAGTCAATCGGCCGCTCTTTTCCATCTTGTGTAATGATACTGTGTTCAGTCAGTTCCTGAATCTTCTCGGTCACTAGTTCTACATTGTGGCGGTTAAAAGTCGGAAAGTAGCGGTTTGAAACCAGAATGCGTTTACAGCCCATGATGTAATCGGGAGTCAGTTTTTTGGCCAATTCAGGGTTTTTGACCTCATATTTAATGAATAGTTCTGCCAGTTTTTGGGTGAATTTCATAATACCCGGTTTGACAATCGGTACCACACGCGATTCATTTGACCAATATAGGCGCGTGCGATGTAACTTTCGAAACCAGTCATATTTTTTAAAGAGTTTCTTTTCAAAATTCGGGTAGGCGTGTTCATCACGAGGAATGACCCAGGCCGCAGTACGTTGCATGACATACAGATGTTTGCATTGCGGGGCAATTTCCGGAATATATTGAATGGCACTGCCACCTGTCCCAATCGATGCGACATTTTTGCCAGTCGGGTCATAAGTGTGATCCAATTGCGCAGAATGAAAGACTTTGCCTTGGAATTTCTCAATACCGAGAATATCTGGGATTTGCGGAATATGTAAAGGTCCGGAAGCGAATATAACAAACTGGGCTTCAAGGATACTTTGATCCTGTAGCTGTAATTGCCATAGACAGCGTTCTGCCTGGTAATGTGCTGCCAGTACTTCGGTATTTAAACGGCAAAAAGCACGCAGGTTATAATCGGTCACCAGATCCTGAATATAAGAAAATATCTCGGGTGCTTCCGCATAACGTTTGGACCAATTACTTTTTGGAGCAAATGACAAGGAATATAAATGTGATTGCACATCACAGGCTGCTCCAGGGTACTGATTGTCCCGCCAGGTTCCGCCAAAATCGCTACCTTTTTCAAGAATAATAAAATCATAAATACCATGCTGTTGTAAACGTATTGCCATGGCAATCCCTCCGCAACCAGCTCCAATAATGGCAACTTTGGTATGAGGGGGGGGGAGCGTGTAGCGGTGGCATGATCTAGCATCACTACATTCCTTACTTATTTTAATGTTGGATATTTATCGTAATTTGCTCCCTGGTGATTAGACAGAAAATTGATCTAAACGGCAATAGCCGACACATTATTTTTATAGTACAACTAGAGCAATCACATTGTATTTGTATGGTTATGAAACGTTCTGTTCTCAGTCTGATGTATTTGATTCAAGGAATGCGCAAGGCTGGCATGGAGGTCGATCAGAAACTGCAAAACATTGGGCTGCGTGTAGATGCCTTTGATCCAAGCTCGGTGATCCATCCGAGTCTGGAACATGATGTGCTTAAGGTGGTGGGACAGGAAATCCAACCTGAACAGGGATTATTGATTGGCCAGCATTATGCTTTGGCAGGTTATGGTCCCTTACTCATGTTGCTGGTGACCAGTCCTACGGTACGTGATGCATTGAATCAGGTGATCCGTTTTCAGCAGTTGACGCATTTGACCGGTCAGTTGGCCTTGCAGCAAAGCGAGCATCATAGCGCGCTATGTTATCGAGCCAAGCAGCAGGATGATCATTTGAGAATGTTGCTGGCACAGGCAGAGATTTCCGGAACGTTTAAGTTTATCCGGGAAATCTACAAATTGATGGGCTTATCCAAACCTGATTTGCGGATCGAGTTGCCATTTGCCTATCCAGAAGATCTGAATACCTTAAAGGTCTATCATGATTATTATGGAACACAGGTACAGTTTGATGCATCTCGGGCAGCATTCTGGTTTGATGAAGCAGTGTTGGATATTAAAATTCCTTCTGCAGATGCGGTCACTTTTGCTGTCTATGAAGCCAAATGTCTGGCTGAACTGGAGCGTTTGCAACAGGATGAGCAGACGCCGACTGTGGTGCAGCGTGTGCAGGATTATCTGGAAATCCAAAGCGGCCTGATGCCGAGCATGGCTGAAACGGCACAGGCGTTGAATATTCCGGAACGAACCTTGCGGCATCAGTTACAGCAGTGTGATACCAGTTATAAGCAGATTCGCGAAGAAATTATTAAAGATAAGGCTTTGCGACTGATTGAATATAAACAGTATTCGATTGAAATGATTGCAGAATTATTAGGCTATTCCGAGCCGGCCGCTTTTAACCATGCCTTTAAACGCTGGTTTGGGCAAAGTCCTCGGCAATATATAAAATAGCCTAAGTTAGTTTATGCCAAAGTGTTATAGCGTGTTGATTAAACTCCGCTATAATTAAATTGATCCCAAATAGTACGAAATTCTATGTCCGATTTTAATTCACAGCACAGCACCGCTTTTAGTCCGATTTCTCCTGCAGAACGTTATGCACAAGCGATCTCTTCGGGACAGTTTATGCCTGATGAAGCACAGGCAATGGCAGTACATGAACTGAATCGTGTCTGGCTGGAATTGATTCAGCGTTTTAAGGCATCGAAAAAAGCATTTCGCCGCTTTCGCCGTCAGACATCTCCGAAAGGGGTGTACATGTGGGGTGGTGTGGGGCGTGGAAAAACTTGGTTAATGGATCAGTTTTACGATTCGATTCCGTTTCGCCGTAAAACCCGGATGCATTTTCACCATTTTATGCAGCATGTGCATCGTGAGTTAAACAAATTATCCGGACAGCGTAATCCGCTAGATATCGTGGCGGATCGAATTTATAAAGAAGCGGTCATCATCTGTTTTGATGAATTTTTTGTGTCTAACGTGACGGATGCAATGATCCTGAGCGATCTGTTCCAGAAGCTGTTTGAACGTGGTATCACCTTGGTCGCTACTTCGAATATCGCACCGGACGGTTTATATAAGAACGGCATTCACCGTGACCGTTTTATGCCTACCATCGAACTGGTCAAGAAAAACTGTGTGGTCTTAAATGTCGATGCCGGAGTCGATTACCGTCTACGGGTTTTGAAACAGGCACAACTGTTTAAATTCCCGTTAACACATGATCATAAAAACTGGATTGCTCAACGTTTTAGCGCCTTGACCCAGACTCAGACCTGTTCTGAAGAGCCGATTATTATCAACAACCGTATTGTTGAAACCGTGTCACATACTGAAGATGTATTGTGGTGTGAATTTTCTGAACTGTGTTTAAAGCCACGCAGTCCGGCTGATTTTATTGAAATCGCCAATATTTATAATACGGTTTTGGTCAGCAATGTGCCACACCTGACCGATTTTCTGAATGATGGAACACGCCGTTTTATTTATCTGGTCGATGAATTTTATGACCGCGGCGTCAAGTTACTCTTAACCTCAGAAGATAATATCGTGGATATTTACCAGGGTGAAAAACTGGCCTTTGAAATTGAACGGACCCGTTCCCGTTTGCTGGAAATGCAGTCGGATGAATACCTGAATTCTGAACATCGCCAGATTGAGAAAATCGCCTCCGTGAACGCAGAGTAACCATAAAAGCGCTGGTCATTTACCAGCGCTTTTTTTTATAAAAATAGGGACTTAAATTATCGACAAGCCTGATTAAACATGGCTTAATCTTGATCTAAATATGATCGTGTATAACTAGAATGCATAATTTTTACTCGAAAATCTGAACTTAAGTCTAATTTCTACATTTCGAAAACTTTATACACTGTCATTAAGGTATTTAGCAGAATGATATCTATTTGCAACTGACAAAGATCAAATATGTTTATGAGGGTATTCATATTGAAAAAATGCTCAGTATTTAGCAATGTGATAATACTATTCAGCTAGATTTTAATCGGTATACTAGAATCTCTTGTATAAAAAGTAGCAATATCAGGAAAGACAATGACTGCACGTATTCAAAAAGGCAAGTTAGCGATTGCTAAAGAACTTTACGATTTCATCGAAAATGAAGCACTACCAGGTTCTGGTTTAGACAGCGAAACATACTGGAAAAACTTTGAACAAGTCGTTGTTGATCTTAGCCCTAAAAATAAAGCACTTTTGGCTAAGCGTGATGACATTCAGGCGAAAATTGATGAATGGCACCGCAATAACACATTTGAATTACAAGCTTACAAAGCTTTCTTGACTGAAATTGGCTACTTGTTACCAGAAGTAGAAGATTTTCAAATCAGCACTGAAAATGTAGACGAAGAGATTGCAGTACTGGCAGGTCCACAGTTGGTGGTACCGGTACGTAATGCACGTTACTGCCTGAACGCTGCAAACGCACGTTGGGGTTCTTTGTACGATGCACTTTATGGTTTCGATGTCATCTCTGAAGAAGATGGCGCGGAAAAAGGCAAAGGCTATAACCCGAAACGTGGTGAAAAAGTTGTCGCATTTGCAAAGAATTTCCTCGACGAAACTTTCCCATTGGCACAAGGTTCGCACGCAGACGCAACTCAATACGCAGTTGAAGCTAATGCACTGGTTGTTACCCTAAAAGACGGTTCAAAAACAACTGTGGCAGATGCCGCTAAATTCGTTGGTTACAATGGCGAAGCTTCAGCACCGACTGAAATCGTACTTAAAAATAATGGCTTGCACGCAATCATCCAGATTGATGCCAATAGTTCGATTGGTCAAACTGACGCAGCAGGCGTAAAAGACGTCGTTCTTGAAGCGGCAGTTACGACCATTCAGGACTTGGAAGACTCGATTGCAGCCGTTGATGCTGAAGAAAAAGTGGAAGGCTACCGTAATTGGTTAGGCCTGATGAAAGGTACTTTAGAAGAGTCTATTGAGAAAAACGGTAAAACTGTTACCCGTAAACTGAATGAAGACCGCACTTTCAAAAATATAGAAGGTGGTGAAACTAAAGTTCATGGCCGCTCATTGATGTTGCTGCGTAACGTTGGTCATTTAATGACGAACCCTGCGATTCTGGTAGATGGCGCAGAAATCTATGAAGGCATCATGGATGCATTGGTTACGCCATTATTGTCTTTTGCAGATATCAAAGGTGAAAACACCATCAAGAACTCGCGTCAAGGTTCAATGTATATCGTTAAGCCGAAAATGCACGGTCCTGAAGAAGTGGCATTTGCCGTTGAATTGTTTGAACGTGCAGAACAGGCACTAGGCTTACCTGCAAAAACTTTAAAAATCGGGATTATGGATGAAGAACGCCGTACTTCTGTGAACTTGAAGAACTGTATTGCACAAGCCAAAGATCGTACCATCTTTATCAATACAGGTTTTATGGACCGTACCGGTGATGAAATCCATACCTTTATGGAAGCTGGTCCATTCGTTCGTAAAGGCGAAGTAAAAGGCCAAATCTGGTTCCCGGCTTATGAAAACCGTAACGTGATGATTGGTCTGCAAGCAGGTTTACGTGGTAAAGCACAAATTGGTAAAGGCATGTGGCCAAAGCCAGACATGCTGCTTGACATGTACAAAACCAAAACTGAACATCCTGAAGCGGGGGCGAGCTGTGCATGGGTTCCATCACCTACAGGTGCGGTGATTCACGCGATTCACTATCACCAGATTAATGTTGCAGACCGTCAGCAAGAGCTATTGTCGACTCAACCTTTATCTCTGGATGATTTGTTGACACCGCCATTGGCGAAAGACACCAACTGGTCTGAAGAAGAAAAAACCAAAGAACTCGAAAATAACTGTCAAGGTATCTTGGGTTATGTCGTTCGTTGGGTAGATTTGGGTGTAGGTTGTTCTAAAGTGCCAGACATCAATGATGTCGGTTTAATGGAAGATCGTGCGACTCTACGTATTTCTTCACAACACGTTGCGAACTGGTTGCGTCACGGTATCGTAAGTCGTGAGCAAGTAGAAGAAGTGATGCAACGTATGGCGAAAATTGTGGATGAGCAAAATGCCAATGATCCACTGTATACGCCAATGTCTGCTGACTTTGCCAACAATATTGCGTTCCAGGCAGCATCTGACCTGATTTTTAAAGGTGGTGAGCAGCCATCAGGTTATACCGAGCCGCTTCTGCACGCAGCGCGTTTAAAGTTAAAAGGTTATACAGGTGACTAATCCTGTCTAGCTTAAAAAAGCCTCTTCGGAGGCTTTTTTATTGTCTAATGGTAAGCCGCTGTCGTTCTGACTAGAAATTTTCCAGCCGAACTCTTAAAGTGGGGCAAAGCATGCGAGGAAACAATAAAATGACAACAGTATATCAAAATTTAGATCAGCAATTTATTCATGGCCAGTGGCAAGGCGGGACTTCAACCAGAACAATAAAAAATATCAATCCCTATACCCAGAGCGAAATTTTTAGCATGGCAGCTGCCAGTTCTGTCGATGTAGACAGTGCTTATACCGCAGCAGAGCAGGCTTTTCAGCAGGGTGTTTTGAATTCCACTGAAGTACGAAAGACAGTGTTGCAAAATGTGATCACAATTATTCAGCAGCGTCGTGATGAAATCATTGACTGGCTGATTATTGAATCAGGCAGTACACGTATTAAAGCTGGCGTTGAGGTAGATGCTGCTCTGGGCATCATTCTGGAAAGTCTGGCTTTTCCAGATCAGATCCAAACTGAACAGCTGGAAAGCAAAGATCCAGCACGTAAAAGTTTAGTTTTGCGTAAGCCTTTAGGCGTGATTGCTGTCATTAGTCCATGGAACTTTCCATTTCATTTATCCTTACGTTCAGTGGCAACTGCAATTGCCTGTGGCAATACCGTTGTATTGAAGCCGGCCAGTGATACGCCGGTGACTGGCGGCACCTTAATCGGCAAGCTATTTGAAGAAGCAGGTTTGCCTGCAGGTACACTGAATATTGTTGCCGGTGCTGGCAGTGAAATCGGGGATTATTTTGTTGAGCATTCAGTGCCGAAAATGATTTCATTTACCGGTTCGACTGAAGTGGGGAAAAGTGTCGGTAGCAAAGCCTTGGCTAGTCCCCGCATCAAACGTCTGGCACTTGAACTGGGTGGCAATGCGCCTTTGGTCATTCTGGATGATGCCGATCTTGATCTAGCAGTTGAACTGACGCTGATGGGGCGTTTTATGCATCAGGGACAAATTTGCATGAGTACCAATCGGGTTATTGTCGATGCCTCTATTCATGATGCCTATGTAGATAAGCTTCTGGATCGGATCAAAATGATTCCGGTGGGTGATCCAAATCTGGAAGATACCATGATCGGTCCGATCATTAACCAGAGTCAGGTTAAAAAGCATCAACAGATCATTCAAACGGGCAGCGAGCAGGGCGCACAACTGGTGTATGAAGGAGGAATTGAAGGGAATCTGGTCTATCCGCATATTTTTATTGATGTCGCGGAAGATTCCGATCTGGCGCAGCAAGAAAGCTTCGGTCCGATTTTACCTATCTTAAAAGCCCGGAATGAAGCACATGCTTTAAACCTGGCCAATGCGACCGAGTTTGGTTTATCCAGTGCAGTATGTACTTCAAACATCGAGCGAGGCAGCGCGTTTGCCGCACAACTGGATATCGGTATGACACATATTAATGGCATTAGTGTGGCAGACCAGTCAAATGCACCCTTTGGCGGCGAGAAAAATTCAGGATTGGGTCGTTTCAATGGTCGCTGGATTTTTGAAGAGTTTACCCGGACACATTGGTTGACGGTACCGAATTCATAACAGTCAACGCGCCTAAAACTATAGAAATACGACAGGCTTCGACTTGGCATCACGGTATAATGTTATGGTCGAATGATTTACATATATGAACCATGTGCGCCAATTTTAAGCCTTTAACCTTAGAGCAGTTGCATAATCTGGGATTGCCAGAAATTCCTTTTGAATATCCAGAGGAGGTCTATCCCAATTATGCTACACCGCTTTTGTTTCATTCAGCTCAAGGACTGGAATGGCGTTCCGTGAATTTTGGACTCATTCCGAAATGGGCAGAAGACAAAACTATAGGTACCAAGACCTATAACGCCAGAAATGAAACCTTACTGCAAAGGCCCACCTTCGCTGAAGCCACCGCCAAATGTCATTTTGGCGTCATTCCGGTATCGGAATTTTATGAGTCCAAATATTTTGACAATAAACCGCAGCGTTGGGGTGTAAGACGTAAAGATGGTCAGGCGACTTTTATTGCAGCTGTGTATGAGATTGCTCGGGTACAAGGGGAAATTGTACGCTCTGCCAGTATGATTACCATGGATGCAATTGACCATCCCATGATGAAGGAGTTTCATGAGCCGGGTAATATCAAACGCTCGGTTATTGTGATTCCACAGCAGCGACTGCAAGAATGGCTAACGCTAAGGCATCCGGATATTCGTAGCTTTGTAGAGGGCTTTCCGGTAGAAGATTTTGAATGCTCACATGTACCAAAAGAAAAAATCAAAAAAGTCAGTCCACAACTGAACTTTTTTGATTTTTAGAAAGCTCTGGCGAATTATTTATTATTATAAAGTATGCGCCAATTCGCCAGCGTCTATTTAAAATAAAAAGTAGGTCTTTAACGAGCTAAATTTTTGAAAATATGACGTAAACTTTCCATGGTTTTTTCAATTTGCAAAGGCGTCAGGCCTTCAAATGACTGTTCCAGTACGACATTGGTCAGATCATTGATCTTATGTGTCATTTGCATGCCTTTGTCAGTCAAAAATACTCGGGTAATCCGTGCGTCATCCTCACATGAATAGGTTTCAACCAGACCTTCGTCTTTTAAGCGGTAGACAATTTTAGTCGTGGTCGACATTTTAGAAACAACCATCTCTGACAAATCAGAAACACTGGCATGCGGTTTGGCTTTTAGTGCAAGAAGGATGCGGCGGCGGGAATTGTCAACACCATACTTTTTTAGTGCATGATCGACATTAACGACGTATTGAGCATGAACCTGAGTTACCCAATAATATGGAAAGTTTTCTAAATTAAATTCTTCCGTACACGGCAAAAATTTTGCATATTTCTTAGTCATGAAATGTTCCTTGTATTTATTTTTCTAGGGCCCGTTCATTTTATGAAAAAGTTTATGCATATTTCAACCTTTATTTTAAAAATGTTAAAGCGCTAACACTTTTTAGTTTTGCTTAACATCCCAAGGAGTTGATCAGTTCTGCATGTGAGCCTTATCTGGCGCGAAGATTGTTCTTTAAAATCGGATGAAAGGCGATAATATTTTGTATAAATTTAATTCCTCATTATGTATTTCGTGAGTAGAAATGTTTTCCAAGACTTTTTATTGTTCTTAAGCAGCCTGTCTGAATAGGTTTTAATGCAAATAATTGTATTTCAATAAATTAATCGATTTAAGAAATATAGGGTGATTGAGTGGTTTTAGTCAATATAGTAAATGATTATTTACAACTATATTTTTAAGTGATTGTTCTTTCAATAAAAAATAGTTTATGCTCTAATCTTTAAGTGACCTTAAAAGTAATGGCCTAATCAAACTAAATTCTGTTTATTTTTAATTCAATTCGAATACATGATGTAGAAAAAATTAAAATTAATCAGTTTCAGCATCAATCAGTTGGTCATAAAAGTCTCAATAAAATCATGATCATGTAATTTTTTTGTAAATTAATACATTACAAAATACTCAGTTTATGCATAATGGAATAGTCTTAAGTTGCATAGGTTAAATTTTAATGGATCCCTCGCCGTGCGTTGATCTTCCATCTTTATTTCTAGCTTACTCGAACGGGGTCATTCTCTAATGGAATTTTTATTAGATCCCGGAATCTGGGTAGGTTTAATTACTCTTATTATTCTTGAAATTGTTTTAGGTATTGATAACCTAGTCTTCATTGCCATTCTGGCTGAAAAACTTCCTCCTGAACAACGCGATAAAGCACGTGTTATTGGTTTGTCTCTCGCATTATTCATGCGTCTAGGCCTGTTATTTGCCATTGCCTGGTTGGTCACTTTGACACAACCATTGATTACTGTGTTTGACTGGACCTTCTCCGGTCGGGACCTGATCTTGTTATTTGGTGGCTTGTTCCTGGTGTATAAGGCCGTTACTGAGCTGCATGAAAAGATTGAAGGTAAACCTGAAGTCACAGTGTCTACCAATGTGGTATATGCAAGTTTCACTGCTGTTGTTGCACAGATTGTTGTTTTAGATGCTGTTTTCTCTTTAGATTCAGTGATTACCGCCATTGGTATGGTCGACAATATTTATGTCATGATGGCTGCCATGATTGTCGCAATGGGCGTGATGCTACTGGCATCGAAACCATTGACCAACTTTGTGAATCGCCATCCAACCGTGGTGATTCTGTGTTTAAGCTTCCTACTTTTGATTGGTATCAGCCTGATTGCAGAAGGTTTTGGTTTCCATATTCCAAAAGGCTATATCTATTCAGGTATTGGTGTTGCGATCATAATCGAAGCATTCAACCAGTTCGGTCAGCGTAATGCTGCTAAACATGAATCCAAGATTCCTTTGCGTCATCGTACGGCTGACTCGATCCTGAAGTTAATGGGTGGCAAGCTAGAGACGACCGACAGTCAAAATAATCAGGCACAAGAAACCTTTGCAGATGAAGAACGCTATATGATTGGTGGGGTGCTTACCCTTGCAGAGCGTTCAGTCGCTTCGATCATGACGCCGCGCGGTCAGATTTCATGGGTTGATCTGGAAGATAGCCCAGAACAGATCCGTGAAAAAATTCTGTCTGTTCCACACAGTCTGTTCCCGGTATGTCGCGGTAGCCTAGATAAGGTGATTAGCGTAGTACGTGCCAAAGAATTATTGGATGTACTGGAAGAGCCGGAAGAATTAAAAGCACTGATTAAACGTCATCGCCCAATTTATATCTTTGAAAAGATGAAAGTTATTGACGCGATTAATACCTTGCGTACTTCTAAAGGTTCTTTGGTCTTGGTGAGTGACGAGTTTGGTAATGTACAGGGTCTGATTTCACCGCTAGATGTATTTGAAGCAATTGCTGGTGAATTCCCGGATGCAGACGAACAGCTAGATCTAGTTAAAATCGATGATACGCACTGGATTGCATCGGGCATGTTAGATCTTTATCAGCTTGAGCTTGAGCTTGGCATGATTGATCTGATTGATGAAGATGCCGGTTATATCAGTGTGGCGGGTTTGATTCTGGATAAAACCAACAGTACGGTTGAAGTTGGCACCGAGTTAAATTATCAGGGTGTACAGTTCAAAGTCACTGAAATTGAAAGCAATCGTATCAAGTCGGTCAGCATTCATTACGCAGTTTAAACAGGTGTTTTAAATACGTTATTTGTTCAAATTCTAAAAGTCAGTTGCTTTAGTGGCAGCTGGCTTTTTTAATGCATTTTCTGAGTTGGGCTCATTAAAAAATTTAGATAGAAATAATGTTAGCTCATTGTTCGAACTGAGTTTTATCAGTCTATTCATACTATCATTCATGTTCTAGATTGAGCTAAATATCCCAGTATTGCACTGAAATTTTAAAGCCGAAAAAGTCAAATCAGCAATCAAAAATAAGCATGATCAGGCTTCAAATATTGATTCATGTAACCTGTTAATCAAAACTTAAAAGTCATATTTAAATACTGACAAAAAATTGAACTACAATTCACATGAACTAGATTTGCATGATGCAAACAGATCTTAAGTAAAATGGAAACCGTTTGTGTGGAAATCGCCAGATAAGTTGCATGAAGCCTACTCAGTTCAGAATAAAACGACTCAAAAATGATCTCCGAAAGAGCTAGACAAAACATTTCTAAGGAGATCAATAAAGCAAATGAGTAGGATCAATCTAAATAGGGATGTTTATCTATTAAAGAGAATAAACACCCATGAAGTGACCCGTAAACTAAATGGATTCTGGCAGAATTTTAAAGTTGGCGTATTGTCGGATTGTTTCAGTATTGAGTTGATGGATTTCATCCAGAAAGGCGACATTAAAACAGCCTAACTGTTGCGCACGTTCAAATGCCAATTGACCGGCAATTGCAAAATGTACATGCGCAGTCAATGCAGCAAGGGCTGGGGACGTTACTGCACTATAGGCAGCAATTAGTGCCCCGAGTGCACATCCCATCGCCGTGATTCGGGGCTGTAAAGCAGAACCGCCTGACACCTGTATCACAGGATAGTCTTTCGAAATAATATAATCGGATTCACCGGAGATCGCGATACATTCACAATGATCCAGCAAACTTCGCGCCTGTAAATAAACATCCGCACTGTCTACTGTGCTGTCTACACCCTTGGACTCGATCTGCTTGCCAGCCAAAGCACCAATTTCAGAAGCATTGCCTCGTAAAATCGTAGGCTGGGAATGCATCAACTGATCTACGACGCCAGAACGCCAGCGCAGAACTGTTCCATAACCGACCGGATCAAGCACCCACGGTTTTTGCAATTGATGTGCAGTTTTCGCAGCAATCTGCATCGCCTGAACCTGCTCGGTAGTTGGTGTACCCAGATTCAGACTGATTGCTGCTGCAATCTTGGCAAAACTTTCAGCTTCAAAAGGATTGTCGATCATGGCCGGAGAAACATGTGCAGCCAGTACAATATTGGCGACATAGTTACTGGCCACCGTATTGGTCATTATATGTACCAGGGGCTGCTGTTGCTGAAGTTTCAACCAGGCCTCACAGATCTGATCCAGAAGCGTTTGCTGTAGTGCTTGCGTAGAAGTCGTCATAATGGTTATTTAGAAGAAGAGAAAGATTCGTTGTATTCGGTCAGCGGGTAAAATAGTGGTCTTGATGCTTGCAGCTACGACAGAATAGGCTGACATAATCACTGGCATCATAATCCACCGACAGTTCCTGTGAGCCACAGTGCATACAACGTTTCTGGGAGTAGAATTTCAGGCGAGGTTCGATTTTTTGCCACGAACGCCAGACTGGCTGAAAGAAGATATTTTCATCATAGCCCAAAAACCGATAAAACAGGATTTCGCTCATCTTGCTGAATGCCAGTTGCGGTGGACGCGGCAGGGTAGAGGTTTCCCATTTTTCTGTAACTGAACGTTCGCGGTACTGCTGCAAGGTTTTTTTCAGCAGATTGGTATTAATAAAGTTTTCATTGCGAGGCTTGAGGGCTTTTTGTTTGTACAGATATTCAAGTCCCGTTTGTACCAGATAATAAATCTGGCCTACAGCCAGTACATCCAAAAGACGATAGCAAAAGGTCTGAAAGCTCTGATTTCCGGCGATCTGCACATTCCAGCTACGGCAATAGAATTGGGCAAACTGAATGATTTCCTCATACAGCAGGCAATAGAGTGCATCTTTGACTTCATCTGCACTTTTAAAGGGCACACCTTGGCTCAGGTTTTGGTAAAACCAATTGCGCAGCTGCTGGGTAATGCTGAAGAGGGTGGGCTCAGAATAGCCATCCAGTCGGACATTAATATAATAATGCTGATTTTCCTGCTGGAGATCTTTGGGAATCAGAACCTGATCCCGGATCAGGCTTTTCACCAGACCATGTTGGAACAGATAATTGGGACTGATGGAATAATATCGAATTTGATGCCAGTCAATATATTCGCGGTGCTGGCTATATTCCTGCACCTGTTCATCCAGAAGTGCAAGTAAAAACAGTTTATTGATAAAACTGAGCTGATTCAGCTCAAGAACCGGCCGATCCTGCTTTTTATGATATTGACGGTTTTCCTGTAAACGGACTTCCTTGAGCATGCGTTTGCGCTGCGCCAGACAGTGTTCACAATAACAATTGTGCTTTTGATCGGAATAAAGCTGATGCTGGCAATGGCTACATTCATGATAGCTCAGCTCCTGATCATATTGTTCTGCCTCAATCCAATACATCGATGCCTTACATAGCGGGCAGTGGGTACTTTCATCAAGCTGTTTTTGCAGAACACTGAATACCATGGTCGCGAGCAACTCTAGAATGGACGGGCATTTGATTATACACGGCTGATGAGATGCAAACGTAGTGGACTGGTGCAATTTTTCTAAATCAAAAATAGTCACCCAAACAGCAGAAGAGCTACCGAAGTAGCTCTGATTTTAAAAACATGAAATGACACTTTTTAAACCGGGCAGGGTAATGTGTCGTCCTCCTCGCCGCGATGTTTGGCATGAATTAAGGCCTGAACCTTTTTAGAGGGAACTTTTTTGGTACCCAGTGCATCGTAGGTGTTGAGAATGGCAGTCACTTCATGAGCCTGAAGCGGAATACCTTCACAGCTCATCAACAGTGCAATCACTTTATGATCAATATTGGCCTGATCCAGGGTCTGCAGAGTTTTAATATTTTCGATCCGTATTACATGCTGTTTTAAATACATGACTCACCTCATCATCGTTATCATTATTCTTTCATTGGAAGTGTGGAAAAACACAGTTTAACTGTAGCAATAAGTGTGCTCATTTTTTAATCTGCATTTATGCGGTACTCTGCAAATAAAATTATATATTTTTAAATCAGTTATTTATGAAAATGTAAGAAATTATGATTCTGACTATTTTTATGGCACAGATATTTCTTATGTAGAGCCGAGTGCTGCCCATTTAGGCAGAATGCATTGAAAGTGGTGCATGAAATGCCCATATTAGATCTGACAATACAAATGCACAGACAGCGTTTCAAACTTGGCGTATGATTTTGACATGAACAATGTCGAACACGATAAAAGATTAGGACAGGACATGAATATTGCGGCAAACCCGGTGATCGAAGCGGATCAAACCATTTATTTAAAAGACTATCAAAAACCTTCCTTTGTCGTCGATTCTGTAGACCTGAATATTCAAGTCTACAGTGACCACAGTCTGGTCAGCAGCAAGCTGGAGATGCAGCGTCAGACTGCTGGCGATCTGGTTCTGCTTGGCCGCGATCTGGAACTGCAATCGATCCGGTTAAATGGTCAACCCCTGAATGACAGAGACTACCATCTTGATGCTGAACAACTGGTGATTGCCAATGTGCCTGATCAAGTGTCGCTTGAAATCGTGGTTAAAATTCATCCTGAAAGTAATACTATGCTGGAAGGTTTATATCAGGCCAGTTCAGATCTGTTTGTGACCCAAAATGAACCAGAAGGGTTCCGTAAAATTACTTTCTATCCAGACCGTCCTGATGTGTTGTCGGTCTTTACAACGCGTGTAGAGGCAGACAAGAAATATCCGGTCTTGCTCGCGAATGGTAACCTGCTGGAAACCGGTGAAGTAGATGAAAAGCGTCACTATGCCGTGTGGCAGGATCCAACCAAGAAACCGAGCTATTTGTTCGCCTGTGTCATTGGTGATTTGGCAGTGATGAAAGATTCTTATGTCACGTCAGAAGGCCGCAATGTGGCTCTGGAAATCTACGCAGAAGAAAAAGATATTCCAAAATGTAAGATTGCCATGGAAGCGCTCAAACATTCCATGCGCTGGGATGAAGAGCATTATGGTCTGCCTTATGATCTGGATAACTACATGATTGTGGCGACCAGTGCATTCAACATGGGTGCCATGGAAAATAAAGGTCTGAATATCTTCAATACTTCATGCGTGCTGGCCGATGAAGAGTACACCACTGATGCCGCAATCATGCGAGTGCAGTCAGTCATTGCACATGAATATTTCCATAACTGGACTGGTAACCGGATTACCTGTCGTGACTGGTTCCAGTTATGTTTGAAAGAAGGCTTGACTGTATTCCGTGACCAGTCTTTCTCGGAAGATTTACAATCGGCTGCGGTACAGCGTATTGATGATGTAGCAGTTCTGAAAGCACATCAGTTCCCGGAAGATTCAGGGCCGCTATCACATCCGCCGCGTCCAGATCATTTTGTAGAAATTAACAACTTCTATACTGCCACTGTTTATGAAAAAGGGGCTGAAATTAACCGCATGATGGCGACCTTGCTCGGTAAGGAAAAATTCCGCCAGGGTACAGATGAATATTTCCGCCGTCATGATGGTCAAGCAGTAACAGTTGAGGATTGGGTGGCTGCACTGACAGCAGGTTCAGGTGTGGATCTTTCAAACTTCCTGACCTGGTACAATCAGCCGGGTACACCTAAACTTCAAGCAAAAGCTGAATATGATGTAGAGACACAAATCTATCGCCTCAGCTTTAAGCAAAGCCTGAAAACCCATGCTAAATATCCAAATCTGAAAGCCGTACCCATTCCAGTGGCTTTGGCATTGTTTGATGCTGAAACCGGTGAGCAGCTAACGCTGAACTCTGAGGCACTCTTTGAAAATGGCGTCAAAGATGGTGTGTATCTGTTTGATCAGGATGAAGCCACGATTGAATTTAGCGGTGTGACAGCAAAACCGGTGGTGTCCTTGCTGCGTAATTTCTCTGCACCAGTGAATCTGGACTTTGACTATTCAGAAAAAGAACTGGCTTTCCTGTTGCAATACGAGACCAATGGTTTTAACCAGTGGCAAGCAACTCAGACCTTACTCGAGCGTATCTTGCTGGATGACCAGCCTGCAGAAATTTATATCGAGGCTATGCTTAATACCTTGCCGGGTGTGATAGAAAAAGATCCGCTATTGGCATCACGTCTGTTTGATGTACCGTCTGAAGGTTATTTGGGCAGCCGTATTGATCAGGACTATAATCCGGTTCTGATTCAGGAAAAGCGTGAGGCTTTGCTGCATACACTGGCCCGTGCCTTTGGTGAAACAGCCAAAGAGACGTATCTTGATCTGGATCCTGATCTGCAATCTGAATTCTCGCAAGCGATGGGTGTACGTGCTTTAAGAAACATCATGCTGACGATGATCGCACGTCAGGGAGATGCATCTGCCTTTGACTTGGCCTATGAGCAGTATCATACAGGCAATATGTCTGAACGTTTGGGTGCGCTGAAAGTCTTGGTCTGGAATGATGCACCACAAGCAGAAGAAGCTCTGGCAGATTTCTATAGCTGCTTTGAAGATGAAGCCTTGTCTTTAGACCAATGGTTTATGGTTCAGGCAGCACATCCAAAAGCAACGGATGCAACGATTGCGTATCTGACCCAGCATCCGGATTATGATCTGGCTGTGCCTAACCGTATCCGTGCAGTGAGCGGGGGGCTGAATGCTAATCCGGTCAATACCTGGAGCTTTGGCGTGCAGCATTTTATTGGACTGGCAAAATATCTGGACGAGAAAAATCCGATTGTAGGCTCACGTTTGCTACAGGTATTGTCACGCTGGTATACCTTGGCAGAACCGCAACGCAGTGAAGTGAAAGCACAGCTTGAAACCTTAAAGCCACTGGTTAAATCTAAAAATGTGTCTGAGACACTCAATAGTATGCTCAGCGTATAACATCAATATTCATAAAAAACCGGATCGACCTGATCCGGTTTTTTATTTCCTGTTTATTTCAAACGCTGGCTTTAAATACAGTTGAATTTCTCTAAAGGCTTAGGTAAGTACTAAAGGGTGTTACAGTATGATTATACGGAAAAGAGTATTTGTTTATTAAGCTGTAAGCTAGGTAAAGGGATCTACAGATTCGCTTACTAGAGGTTGTCCAAGATATGTTAGTGAAAATTGAAGATGGTTTTTATTTAAATAGCCAGCATATTATTGCCGTACATGTCAGCAAGAATCCTGAAAATGGCTTACTTGAAATCTCCATTCAATATACGCCGCATTCCATTCAGCAGGTCGGAGAATACAAAAAAGTATTTCAAAACCAGCTTGATGCTGAAATTTTCTTAAGTGAGTTAAATCAAAAACTTCGCTAAAAGCCTGCATCATACAGGCTTTGATCAAGCATCTTATTGTCTGACGATGAGGACTGGAATAGAGGAAAGTGCCAGAACATTCTGAGCGACACTGCCCAGCATGAGTTTTTGCAGACCCTTACGACCATGTGAACCCATAATGATCATATCGGTCGGGGATTCATTTGCAGCCTGCATAATGCCTTCTGACGGCGCCATGCCATGCAGGATTTTTGTCGTCACCTGGATGCCATCACGAACAAAGTTCAGTTTCAGTTCATTTAAACGATCAAGTGCATTTTGTTCTGCATGCATAAAGTAATCTGTGACTGCTGGAGCAACTTTGTAAAAATCTACGCCCTTAAAGGGATCTACCGCAATCACACTGAGTAAAGTGACATGGCTATGAAATACTTTGGCCAGTTCCAGGGCATGATCTGCGGCAGCATAGGAAATCGAGGACTCATCGAGTGCTACGAGAAGATGATCATAGTTATTCATGGTGCTTCCTCATATTTATTATTGCAGTAAAGGGGGAGTGTGGTTTAAGCGAGTAAATCTCCACAGCATGTTTTGCTAGAGGTTCAAATGTAAAAGTAGCAAGTACTGCGCATCTTGAAGATGCGCAGCATCAGGATTATTTTTTCACGATCAGTACGGGAATTTCACTCGCACCCAATACATCTTGTGCAAAGCTGCCCAGAATCATTTTCTGGAAGCCTTTACGGCCATGAGAACCCATGACGATCAGGTCGGCTTTCACCTCACCCGCGGTTTCAGCAATATGTTCTGCATTGACTAAACCTGTGACAATGCGGGATTGCGCTTCAATACCTTCACCGGCTGCGATGGCAGTGGCTTCTTTCAAGGCCTTTTTGGCATTGGCATGTGCCTCGATAAAATATTCCTTCATGATAGAGGAGCTGTAATAGAAATCAGCCTCGGTAAAAGGATCTTCTGCGATCAGGCTGATCAGGGAAAGCTGACTACCAAATGCCTTGGCAATTTTGGCAGCATGTCGTACTGCAGAAAAGGAAATTTCTGAACCGTCCACTGGGACTAAAATATGTTGATAGGCCATGGCTTTTCTCCGCAGGTTGTCTGATTTTTAGGCTTGGTTTATTGATAGCACAGTGCTGTGGCGGGTGCAATTGCAAAAAAGCGGTAAAATTGAAAAAACTCATTAAATTACAAATATTTTTCATGTAAAATTGATGAAAAAAACAGAGTAAAAAACTCGGAATTGCAGTTTTAGTGATCAAAAATAAGAGGATGAATAGTCCTTGTTTGCAGCAGGATAGTTTAAACTGCCGTAGCCTGTTTTTAGATCATGTATAGGGGACAGTTTTGAGGTTTTTTGCCATTCATCTTTTGCTCATAAGTTCAGTTATTCTTTCCGGCTGTCAGACCGCACAGAACAGTAAAGTCATTGCCGGTGCTTTTAACCTGACCACAGGCTTGCAGCAAAAAGTGATGGATCGTTATGCACCTAGTGCGGTTATCGTGCAGCAGAATATTGCCTATGCGCCGCAACAGAAATTATCTCTGGATCTGTATCAGCCGCAGAATATTGCCAGTATTGGCCCACGACCGACCATTGTCTGGATTCATGGCGGCGGCTGGATTTCAGGTTCTAAAGAACATGCACGGGGTTATTTCAAGCTGCTGGCGGCACAGGGCTATAACGTGGTATCCGTGCAATATCAGTTTGCGCCACAAGTGACCTATCCAAGCCAGTTACACCAGATCAATCAGGCACTTGAATTTCTCGATACCTATGCAGACACCTACCAAATCGATGCCCAGAACTTATATCTGGCCGGAGATTCTGCCGGGGCGAATATGGCCAGCCATTACGCCGCGCTTTTGACCAATCCTGTATTTGCCGACCAATCCGGTATTCAGCCTCATCTGCAACCTACGCAGCTTAAAGGTTTAATCTTGCATTGTGGAATTTATGACTTGGAAGCATTTGCCAGCACAGCACCTGAAGAAATGAAAATTATCGAATGGGGTGTCTTTAACCTGATTCAGGCTTATACCGGCGAGCGTAAATATGATGCCGAGTTTTTAAAGCAGATTTCTCCGATTCAGTATATTACGCCGTCTTATCCACCTGTCCTGATCAGTGGTGGGAATAAGGACTTCCTGACCGATACTCAGTCGCTACCATTTGTAAAAGCTTTGAAGGAACAGCAGATTCCTGTGACTGAAATATTTTATCCAGAGTCTAAGGCCTGGCTCATTCATGAATATCAGTTTTTTATGGGCAAAAAGGAAAGTCAGCAAACTTTTGTCAAAACCCTGGATTTTTTACATCAGCTTTCCCCGTGAAGAGAAAACTGTGCAAAATGAATCTCTCAAGATTGATCGTGTCAGATCGTCCCGACAGCAATCATTGAAAAATAGTTTGGAGTTTAAAAAATGAATCCTGTGTCATGGGCATATTTATTGTTGGCATTGGCTATTATTGCCGAAGTGACTGGATCAACATTTCTGGTGAAGTCTGAAGGCTTTACCCGATTATGGCCATCTCTGGCAGTAGTCGTTTTATTCTGTATTGCGTTTTATTTGCTGTCTCAGGTGATTAAAGTAATCCCCTTAGGCATTGCATATGCAATCTGGGCGGGAGTAGGCATCGTTCTTACGGCAATCGCAGGCTATGTGATCTTTAAGCAGGCGCTAGATTTGCCCGCTTTTATCGGGATTGCACTGATCATTTCCGGTGTGGTGGTGATTAACCTGTTTTCCCAGACTGCAGGGCATTAAAAAGGCAGACAAGGTAGCTGCCTCATTTCTACAATAAGCTTATGCCACTTGCGGTTTAAGCTTAAACATTAAATAAACTATCAGACCAAGTAGCAGTCCCCAAAAAGCGGAGCCAATACCAAAAAACTGGATATTAGAGGCGCTAAACAGGAATGTCATCAGTGCTGCTTCACGGTCATGACTGTCCTGAAAAGCCAGCGCGATATTGTGGCCAATGGTGCCAAACAGGGCAATGCCTGCCAATACTGTAATCAGAATCCCCGGAAAAGCCATTAGTACACTGGTCAAGGTCGCAGCAAAAAAACCCATCAGGATATAAAACAGGCCGCAGCTCATACCGGCAATATAACGTTTGGCCGGATCAGGATGCGCTTGGACATCCAGGCTGACCGCCGCACTGATTGCGGCAAGATTGACACTAAAACAGCCAAATGGTGCCAACATCGTCTGTGTAATACCCGTCCAGCCTAGAATAGAATTTACTTTCGGGGGATAACCATAACTTTTGATGACGGCCAAGCCAGGCAGGTATTGCGATGCCAGATTAATCACCATTAACGGTAAGGCTAATCCTAAAACAGCCTGCAAACTAAATTCAGGTGTAATCCATACCGGCTGGGCAATACTCCAGTTCAGCTGTGGAATAGTAAAATTAATAAAGAACGGACAAAGGGCAATAGCCATTAACACGGTAATCACGATGCTATACCGCGTACTCAGTTTTTTGGAAACCAGATAAATCGCCAGTACACAAAGCACAAATTCCCATGACTGTTGCAAACTACCAAACACAGAGATACCAAATTTCAGCAAGACACCTGCCAGCATGGCACTGGTCAAATTTTGTGGAATAAACTGGAAAATTCGCTCGAAAATTCCAAAAAATCCTAGACAAGCGATCAGAATGCCAGAAATCAGAAAAGCGCCAATTGCTTCCCCCAGACTATAGTGACCGGCAGAAGCAATGACCAGCGCCAGACCGGCAGTCGACCAGGCGGTTGAAATCGGATAGCGATATTTCCAGGAAAGCAGAAACCCGGAAACTCCAATGCCGATACCCAGTGCCCACAACCAGGAACTGATCTGTGCCTGATTGGCACCCAGGCTTTGCGCAGCTTCAATAACCAGTACGGCAGAAACACTGATACCAATCATGCAGGTAATAAAACCGGCCATGATGGCGGGAAAGGAGAGATCTTGTAAAAGTTTTGGCATCATCCATGACACTATTTTTAAATGCGTTTAAATCATACGCTTTTCACGTATCAACACAATGTTTTTAACAATTTTATCTAGAGGTCTGCTGGTTTGAAGCCGGTCATTGCTAGAAAGTTGAAGTCGCCAGTTTAAGGCCAAAACCGCAAAACAGGATCCCGACCGCTGCGACACAGCTGGCAGTCACTTTATAATTTTTGTTGAAATAGGACGCCAGTTTTACACCAGAAAAAATCAGAATTGAAAGATAGGTCATACTGATCAATTGCAAAATCACAGCCAGAAGCGTGAACGTCAGGGCAGGATAAGGATAGGCAGGGTCGACAAACTGCACAAAAAATGACAGGTAAAATAGAATCGCTTTGGGATTTAAAATACTGATTGTGAGCGCTGTACGAAAGGGCTGAACAGATTCTACCGTATCTGGAGTCGTCTTTTTAATCTGGACGCGTTGTGATGACTTTTCCGGAAAGAAAGTCTGGTAGGCCGCAATGATTAGCTTGATACCCAAGTAACTGAGATAGATCGCTCCAATAACTTTCAGTGCAATAAACAGTACCGGAAAGGCATGCAGTAAAGAAGCTGCTCCCAATGCTGTACATATAATCAGGATCAGATCGCCCGTATAAACCCCCAAGGCACCCATATATCCCGTCTTAATCCCAAAGCGCGAAGCAATCGACATGACATACAGGGAATTCGGCCCGGGCAGTAGCACAATCAACGTGGTTCCAATGATAAAGGTCGTTAGATCTGTGATACCAAACACGAAAAACTCGCATGAACAAAAAAGCCGATGCGGCATTATAGCAACATCGGCTTGGAGAAATTTGCTAAATTTTCTTTAAATCTCAGTGGTACTCAGGAAAGTTTCACGTAATAAAGCAGCCAGTTGCTCACGGGCTTTAATGAAACCGTCAATGCCGCCTTGCAATAATTCACTGGCCATCGGATCCTGTTTCAATTGTGCATCAAAATCGGCATGGCTGATTGGACTGAGTTCACCTTGAACTTGAATATCTTTGGCTGAGAGTTGAGCTCGCACTTCACGTTGATCATTTTCTAGTTCGGCCAATAAATTTGGCGCTACCGTGAGCAGATCACAGCCGCTCAAGCCCAGTACCTGATCAATACTTCGGAAGCTGGCGCCCATGATTTCAGTCTGAATACCATGTGCTTTATAGAACTCATAAATACGCTTAACTGATAAGACCCCCGGATCTTGTTCAATCGGGTAAGACTCAACGCCTTCAGCTTTTTTGTACCAGTCCAGAATACGGCCGACAAAAGGCGAGATTAGAGTCACTTTGGCATCGGCACAGGCATGGGCCTGATGCTGACCAAATAATAAAGTCAGGTTGGTATGAATCCCTTCTTCTTCCAGTGCTTTTGCTGCTTGAATGCCTTCCCAGGTAGACGCGATCTTGATCAGGATGCGGTCTGAATCAATTCCATATTGCGCATAAAGTGCCAGCAACTCTTTGGCTTTGGCAATCGTGGCTTCAGTATTAAAAGACAGGAAAGCATCGACTTCTGTTGAAACACGGCCTTCAATGAGTTTTAAGATTTCTACACCGAATTTGACCGTCAAAATATCAATGGTTCGTTCAATCAGGGCGTCATCTGCATAGCCTTCTTGCTGGGCTTGCTGAAAAGCAGCTTCAATCAAGGCCTGATTTTCAGGTTGTTTCGCTGCTGCAGTAATCAGCGATGGATTGGTGGTTGCATCAAGCGGACGAAATTTTTCAATGGCACTCAAATCACTGCTGTCTGCCACAATGGTCGTCAAGTTTTTTAATTGGTTTAATGCAGTTAATGTCATTACGATCTAGTTCTATGGTTATTGCTTATGCTTTCTTATATATCATAAATG
This sequence comes from Acinetobacter lwoffii, assembly GCF_052078135.1. Lineage (GTDB taxonomy): Bacteria > Pseudomonadota > Gammaproteobacteria > Pseudomonadales > Moraxellaceae > Acinetobacter > Acinetobacter lwoffii_Z. The sequence continues at coordinate 174,026 of NZ_JBQGUZ010000004.1, read as the reverse complement.
GCCGGTTTACCAAGTAGACTGTCGTTGAATTTCTGTGATTAATGCCCGGTTTTGCGTTGTTTGCGCAAGTGATTAATCAAAAAATGAGCAGCTGTGCCTAATCGGGTTTCCCTGCTCCAGACCAGATCAACAAAATATTCGAACTTTGGGGTGAAATCGAGCAGGTTGAGAACCTGTAACTGATCTTGCAAATGTGGCTGCTCATTCAGCATTTCGAGTGGCAGCACGCCCCAGCCCAGACCTTGCTGAATCATGCTGCAAGCCGAGTGATGGTTGTCGGTGCGCCAGTAATTTCGTGAAAAGAGTAGTTCCGGCTTAATGGTGCGATCCCGACTGGCCACCACAATCTGCCTGTTTTGCAAAATCTGTTCATAACTGACTCGATCGAACTGACTTAGGGGATGCTGTTTAGCGACTACAGCGACCAGTACCTCACGTTTTAATTCTACAAACTGTTCCCGTGTTTCCAGTTGTTCGCGTTCAAACATCAGGGCCAGCTGCGCTGAACCTTCAAACAGCATACGATGTGCATCTTCCTGAGGTGCACTGAATACATTGACTTGCAGTGCAGGAAATTCCTGTTCCAGTAACACGATATAATCGGTCCAGCGCGTATGCAGTAATTCTGAAACCACTACAATATTCAGTTCAGATTCCAGGCCTGAACTTAGGGCTTGAGCATGCTGTTTCCACTGATTCATTTCGACCAGAAGTTGCTGGGTTTTTTCATACAATACTTGCGCCTGTGCGGTCGGTTTCGGTTCACGACCTATACGCTGAAACAGTTCCAGATTTAAATCAATTTCCAGATTGGCAATGGCCATGCTGACTGCGGAAGGTACTTTACCCAGTTGACGGGCAGCTGCAGAGAAAGAACCGGTTTCCATCACAGTTTTAAACATCAGCAGCTGTTCCTGATTAACATTCATAATTTTATCTTTCATTTTTACTGATAGATTCTAACTCGGATAGTCAGATTTAAAGAAATAAAATTCTTGCATCATGTAATGAATTGAGCTGATTTGATATGTTAATTTCCAAAAGAAGGTTGATTCATGCAGCTTTATATGAAGGCATTTTACTGGTCGTGATCGCTGTTCTGCTAAGTACATTGATGCATATGCCGCTTGAGGTCACCGGTGCACTCGGGATTGCTATGGCCGTGACTTCAGTACTCTGGAACATGCTGTTTAATCATTATTTTGAAAAATTTGAAGCAAAACATCGTTTGAAAAGAACCATTAAAGTGCGGATTGCCCATGCAATTGGCTTTGAAGGCGGTTTGATGCTGGCGACCATTCCGATGGTGGCTTATGCCTTGCACATGAGTCTGGCTCAGGCCTTTCTGCTGGATTTGGCTTTGACCCTTTGTATCTTGGTGTATACCTTTATTTTCCAGTGGATTTATGATCATCTAGAAGCCAGACTGGGGCAAGAGCCGGATTATCGTAAAATCTCATCATCAAATAAGCCATAAAAAATACCACACAGTTCAGACTCCCTTTTCAGAATGCGAAAGGTGAAATATTCAGCGATGAGGACTTGATCAAGTCCTCATTTTTTATGCTCGAACCTAGCTGAAAATTAAGCTATAAGACTTTGATTTTTTATTTTAATTTTTAAATTTATTGGGGAATTCAATGCTATTTAGACGCGCGATCTTATCAGTGTCCATCGTGTTGCTGATGTCTGGTTGTGGGGGGGGAGGAGGTGATAGCAGTACGTCACAGCAGACGCTTCCGGATCTCGTAATTTCACCAGGTTCGGGTGAGCAACTGAGCAAAATTGCGGAATTTAAGGTTCTGGATGTAGGTTCGGAATTAACAGCAGGGAATTTCGGTCTGAAAACCTGGAATCCCACCGCCATGGTGGTAAATGGCGATGTGCTTTATATTGCCAATAGTCAGGCCGAATCGAATATTCTACGTTATGACTTAAAACAAAAACGTGCACTCAGTGCGATTGATCCTATGAAAATTTCGGGTCTGGCCAAAAAATGGGACAGCCTGAATGATCTGGAAATTCATGCAGGGCGTTTGTATGTGGCCAATTATGGCTCGAACCGAATTGATATTCTAGATATTAGTGGTGAGCAGCCGAGCTTCATTATGGCACTCGGCATAGGTGTATGGTGGGGCGATGCGCTTAATTATGCGCTGGTACATAGCAATGCAGTGACTGCTGACGACCGTTATGTGTATGTACCTGATATTGAAGGCCGGATCAATGTCTGGCGTCAAAGTGATGTGACAGCGCAAAACCATTTAAAGGCCCGCAAATTTGCACGGCTCAGCTTGCCGGGCTGTGCACGCAACTGTAATGCACGTATGGAGGTCATGGACGACTATCTGTATACCAGCCTGCCGGATGGTATGACTTATGTCCACGATATCAATCAGATTCAGGAAAATGGAAATAATATTACGCCCATTTTAACAGAAACCAATTTGTCGGCAGTCATGGATCGTCATAACGATGGAACTGTAAAAAGCTACCGGGAAAAATCTTTTAACTTGGAGTCTATCTTACCCAATAAAAGTGTAGATACTTTCCGAGATTATATTTTAAAAGGGCAAAACCAGAGCAGTCGACTGGCCAAGGCCAGCGATCTTTATATTTATGGTCAGAATCTATTACACATGGCCAATCAGAAAATTCATATTCTGCCGATGCTGACCTTGCAACAGAATAAATCCACACAGCTAAACCAAGCTATGATTTTAACCGAATCTCAGGCACGCGAGAGAAGCCGTGTCTTGCAGGATGGTGAATCATGGGAAACCTTGACCAATAGCCGCCAGCGTCATGTCTATATGGACAAGATTTTATCGGCAACTCTAAATGGCAACCGCCTGCATTTGCAAAGCTACAGTGCTGTGCCTGTACGTGATTTGCAGATTCGTGCCAAGATTAAAAACTCAGAAGACTGGGTGATTCTGGCTAAGCTGGATCAGTTGACGCCATTTTCGAAGGCAAATTTTGGTCTCAAGTTGACCGATCAATCCCGTTTCCCGTTGCTTGATGGCACAGGCTCGATCCAGCTCGCAGGTCTGAGTCAGACCACGCAAAACCCAAGCAATGTTTTTGATCTGAAAATTAGCTCTGAGACCGATGAGCACGTCAAAAAGCTGAATCAGATTAAAGCCAAATGGAAAATTTATTTTGGTACCTATGATGAACCGAATAAATGGTGTCGTATTACGCCGGTCTATGCCCGGGAATGGGTCATGATGATGACCAATCTGGCCTATATGCTCAGTACTCTAGAATTTGAAACCTTATGGTTTAACCATAAAGCGGTCATGGACACGATTTTTTTGGCAATGATGGTCAGGTAGAAGGGCCGAATGGTTTCTTTCAGCCAGAAGATTATGTCCGGATCTATCGGGAAATTCTTAACCGCAATGAAATTAATCTTGGCATTACCAATATGGGTGGTGGTTTAGGTGGTGGAGCAGTATTAGGAGTAGATACTTGGTTATTCTATGGCCATTACAGATTATCTGGTTATCGAATTATTGCACATGAATTTGGTCATCATTGGGGCGGGCATAATAGTGCCTGGGCCATGTCGAATTATGGCTTTGAAGCTATGGTCGATTGGTTAAACTTCTATTTCCAGCGCCGTCCAGGCTCAATTCCTTATATGGACCCAAATGTGAATGCTTTCCACCTAACACCCGACAGCGCGCTTTGTCAGGGTGTGAACCAGAATATGGTGAAAGGTGTGGCATCGACTGCACCGTGGAACAAAGTGGATGAATATTTTAAAAATAACCCGATGCCAAATCCCTAAAACATAAAAAAAGCCCCTCATTTGAGGGGCTTTTTAATTGGATCGGTCAACAGATTATTTTTCAATAATCGCCGTTACACCTTGACCACCGGCTGCACAGATCGATACCAGTACGCGACCTGAACCTTTCTGGTTAATCAGTTTTGCTGCTGTCGCAATGATACGACCGCCAGTTGCTGCAAACGGGTGACCGGCAGCAAGTGAAGAGCCTTTTACGTTCAATTTTGCACGGTCAATTGAACCTAATGGTGCATCCAGACCTAAACGCTCTTTACAGAATTTCGGATCTTCCCAAGCTTTCAGCGTAGACAATACTTGAGATGCAAAAGCTTCATGAATTTCATAATAGTCGAAGTCTTGCAGTTTCAGACCTGCACGTTCCAGCATACGCGGCACGGCATAAGCAGGCGCCATCAACAGGCCTTCTTTTTTCTCGACAAAATCAACTGCGGCAGTTTCCTGGAAAGTCAGGTAAGCCAATACTTCATGACCATTTGCCTTCGCCCATTCTTCAGAAGCCAAGAGCACGCAAGAAGCACCATCTGTTAGCGGCGTAGAGTTACCCGCAGTCATGGTACGGGCATCGCCCTTACCAAAGGCCGGCTTTAATTTCGCCAGTTTTTCAACACTTGAGTCCGCACGCAGGTTATTGTCACGTTGAAGACCCAAGAATGGTGTGATCAGGTCATCAAAGAAACCTTCTTCATAGGCTGCGGCCATTTTCTGGTGTGAAGAAGCTGCAAGTTCATCTTGCGCTTCACGGGAAATACCCCATTCCAGTGTAGTAATCGCCTGATGGTCGCCCATAGACAGGCCAGTACGTGGCTCACCATTTTTTGGTGCATCCATCAGGTCTTTTACATTGATTTTAGTCAGGGCTTTTAAACGGTCTTTCGCAGTTTTCGCAATGTTCAGCTCAAGTAATGCTTTACGTAAGCCATCACCGAAAGCGATTGGTGCATCAGAAGTTGTATCTACACCACCTGCGATTCCCACTTCGATTTGACCTAGAGCAATCTTGTTCGCGACCAGGAATGCTGCTTGAAGGCCAGTACCACATGCTTGCTGAATATCATAAGCAGGGGTTTCTGGTGCAAGAGCAGTATTCAGTACACATTCACGCGTCATGTTGAAGTCGCGGCTGTGTTTCAGTACAGCACCTGCAACCACTTCACCTAAGCGTTGACCTTGAAGGTTAAAACGTTCAACCAGACCATTCAGGGCTGCTGTGAACATATCAGTATTGGATGCCGTAAAGTAAGCACCGTTAGAACGTGCAAATGGAATGCGGTTACCACCGATAATAGCAACGCGGCGAACTGTATTTTGGCTCATGTTTGGTTCCTGTTGAACAGAAGTCTGTGTTATAGATGTTGAATCTTGTTGGCTTGAAGTCGTTTTTTTGGTACGTGCAGATGTACTGCGTGTACGTGTGGTTTTAGCCGGACTTTTTTCTGTGGCATTGGCTGTATCAGGATTTTTAGTGCTACGCTTGTTACGCGTTGATGGTTTTGACACAGTTTCTGTCGCAGAGTTCTCGACTGCTGGATTATCTTGAGTTGTTTTGCTCATAAGGCTTTACCAGGCAAATAGATCGTCTTCTTGGTGGTTACATTAGCATAGAAGAAGATAGGCTGTATTGACTACAATGACATTACAGACTGCGCTTAGGTCAAGTCATCTGCCTGTTATCTCAAGTATGATTGGGCGGAAACTGGTAGATCTATTGAAATATAAGTGTCTGGCATCATACTGAAGTTTAAGGATAACTTTAGATCAACCAAAAATTAATTTGTATGAGAGATAATAAACATGACTGATCAGTACCAAACTTTTGCAAAATCTCCTATTGGTAAATTTGTCATTAAAAATTTGGGTCTGCCATCCCCAACTTCTTTAGAGCGTTTTGAGTCTGCTACACCTGTAGTCAAAGGTGCAGTATTGTTTGGAGCAGCACCGGCAAGTACCTTGACTGGTGCTATTGCTCAGGTTCTGGCAAATATTCATGCCAATAGCTATGCAGGTAACAATGCTGAATTACAACAGGCTGCTGCATCAGCTGGACTGAATCTGGGTGCATTTAATCCAGGCGATAAAGAATCAAAATTCAAAGCTGTCATTTTTGATGCTTCAGGAATCGAAAACTCAGAACAGTTAAAATCACTTTATGATTTCTTCAACCCGATTGCACGTCAAATCCAAAGTTCTGGCCGTGTCGTGATTGTAGGAACTACGCCTGAAACTGCTAAATCAGTCAGCCAGTCCATTGCTCAACGCGCACTGGAAGGTTTTGTAAAATCTGTGGGTAAAGAGTTTAAAAAGGGAATTTCAGCGAACCTGATCTATGTAGATGCTGGTGCTAAAGCAAATCTTGAGTCTGCTTTACGTTTTGCAGTTTCTCCACGGTCTGCCTATGTTTCTGGTCAGGTGATCCGTGTTTCACCTGCTGAAAAAGTGGATGTGGACTGGACTAAACCATTAGCAGGCAAAACTGCTGTAGTAACCGGTGCGAGCCGTGGTATTGGTGAAGCGATTGCTCATGTATTGGCACGTGATGGTGCACATGTCATCTGTCTGGATGTTCCGCAGCAGCAAGCGGACCTTGATCGTGTAGCCGGTGAAATTGGCGGTTCAACTTTAGCTATTGATATTACAGCTGCAGATGCAGGTGAGAAGATCAAGGCAGCGGCAGCTGAGCATGGCGGTCTGGATATTATTGTACATAATGCCGGAATTACTCGTGACAAGACCTTGGCCAATATGAAGCCTGAGCTGTGGGATCTGGTGATTAATATCAACCTGTCGGCAATTGAACGTGTGAATGATTATTTAATCTCCAACAATGGTCTAAATGCCAATGGCCGTATTATCTGTGTATCCTCAATTTCAGGAATTGCAGGTAACCTGGGTCAGACTAACTATGCAGCATCTAAAGCCGGGGTGATAGGTGTAGTAAAATTCACAGCACCGACATTAAAAAATGGTATAACCATTAATGCCGTTGCACCGGGCTTTATCGAGACTCAGATGACGGCTGCGATTCCATTTGCGATCCGTGAAGCGGGCCGCCGTATGAATTCGATGAGTCAGGGCGGTCTACCTGTCGATGTTGCAGAAACGATTGCAATGTTTGCTGCTACTGCATCAACAGGTTTAAATGGCAACGTGGTACGTGTATGTGGTCAAAGTCTGTTAGGGGCTTAATTTAAAATCCCCCTAAATCCCCCTTTGAAAAGGGGGAGATATCCCTCTCCTTTAATGGAGAGGGTTAGGGAGAGGTAAAAATTAAATTAAAAAGGGGATGAATTGACCCTCATCCCAGCCTTCTCCCTGAGCCATATATGGTGCAAGAGAAGGCGCTTTTAGACAAATTGAAATAATAAAATTTCCAAAGGTTCAGTATGAATACGCGCCATTTTAGTCAACTTCCAAAACCTTATTTAGCCTATCCAAAAGTGATTCAGGGCTTGATTTTTAAAAAGCCGAAAGCTGAAAAAGCTCTACCGCAAGTTGAATATGTGGTGGATTCATTCAAGGTCGATCAGAAACATCTGAAAGCCTATAATGAAGTCTGCGGTTTTAAAAATAATGGTTATATTCCAGCAATCTATCTGACGGTGCTTTCACAAAGTCTGCAAATGCACTTGATGACTTCAGAAGCATTTCCATTTCCGATCTTGGGCTTGGTACATATCCGTAACCAAGTGAAGCAATACCGTAAAATCGGCGTCAATGAAACCTTGACCCTAGCATGCAAATTTGGCGAATTGCAGCCGCACGATAAAGGCGTGCAGTTTGATTTCATTACTACAGTCAAAGTGGGAGGCGAGGTCGTAGTTGAAGCATTGACGACTTATTTGTCACGTCAAAAGACCAATGCTAAAGCTGCTGCAAAACCTGCAGAAAGCCAAGCGCCAGAATATATACTCAATAATGAATGGAACATCTCGGAGAATACTGGTCGTCGTTATGCCATGACCTCAGGCGACTTTAACTTGATCCATATTCATGCAGTCACAGCGAAAGCTTTTGGTTTTAAACAGGCGATTGCACATGGTATGTGGAGCAAGGCCAAAGCACTGGCGAATCTGTCATTGCCAGATGCTTATGAAGCTGATGTCTGGTTCAAGTTGCCGATGTACTTGCCATCTAAAGTTGAGTTCCTGACGGCACAGGCAGCCAATGATACAGATTTTCTGATACGAAGCAGTAAAAATCAAAAACCACACGTCACCGGCCATATCAAAGCAATTTAAATCTGAATCAAAAGCCTAAACCCGATTTAGGCTTTTTCATTTTAAGGGATCAATATTCTATGGATAGAATGATGCAGCCAATTAAAGATTATCTGTTTGCTGATCAGCATAATTATCAGGGCAATGTCGATGAGCGTTTCAGTGACCTTGCCCGTCAGTTTAGCCGTTTGCAGGATGCACGTACCGAACAGGGTGGTGCCGCACTGGTGGTATATTTTGAGGGACAAAAGGTCGTCGATATTTATACCGGTAAAAAGTCTGTCACTGAAAACTGGCAACCGGATACCATGTCGCTGTGTTATTCCACAGGTAAAGGTGTGCTGGCGACTTTGGCGCATATTCTGGTCAGTCAAGGTTATCTGGATTATGATCGACCGGTTGCAGAATACTGGTCTGAATTTGCACAAAATGGTAAAGAAAATATTACTCTGGCACATATGCTCAGTCATCAAAGTGGCCTGTTTGATATCCGTAATATCATTGATGATGCCACTGAAATGGTCGACTGGTCGCATATGCTGGACCGGATTGCGGCAGCGGAACCACGTTTTCGAGTTGCAACAGATGCAGCCTATCAACCGCTGACTTTTGGCTGGCAAGTAGGTGGTGTACTGGAAAAAGCGACTGGTAAAAAACTGGGTGAACTGATGCAGGAATATCTGGTACAGCCACTACAGTTAAATGGTGCTTATTTTAGCGTACCGACGCATGAGTTAGCTCGGGTGGCCTTACCTATTTTAAAGCCTAAAACAACTAAGTCTCAAACACAAACTGCGAAAAAAACTACACCAAGAAAGCCGAACCTGATGGAGCGAGCCTTGGTCTTTAGCGGGCAGGATCCTCAGGATTTTCAGGATGCCATGATTCCCAAAGGCATGAAGAAATTTAGTTTCTTTAGTGAACAGGGGCTACAAGCGATTATTCCCTCCGCCAATGGTGTCTTTACTGCAGAGAGTCTGGCAAAAATCTATACCATGCTGGCGAATCATGGTGAATGGCAAGGTCAGCAACTGATTTCGCCTGAGGTGTTCCAGCGACTTAGTCAGATGCAATACAAAACACGAGATCGGGTCATGCCTTTACCGATGCACTGGCGTTTGGGTTATCACCGTGTTCTCACTTTAGGAAAAGCCTCTAAAGGTTTTGGTCATATGGGGTTTAATGGCTCTGGTGCCTGGTGCGATCCTGAGCGCGGTTTAAGTTTTGCCTATACACATAACTTTCCTACAGGTTCATTGACCGGAGACTACCGTCTTTGGGGCCTGACCCAGGAAACATTGCGCTGTGCGGATGCGGTACTGACCGGCCGCAAAGGCTGGCGCTAATTATCCCTGATTTGGGAGTTTAGCCCGTCAGACAAATATGTTATTTTGTCGCGCAGTCCATGGCTATGGTGTGAAGTAATGAAAAAAGTGCTGGTGATTCCTCTGGTCGCAAGCAGTGCGTTGTTAGGATGTCAAGAGCCGAATCAGCCGGCTGTAAAAACGGTGATGGAAGCCAAAGCTCAGATTCCTGCCTGGGTTGGGAGTTATCAGGGTACAACGCCATGTATGGGATGCTTTTCAAGTTGTGAAGACTGTCCAGGCATGGCAGTGGCTTTGACTTTGAATGAAGATCAGACCTTTACTTTACAGCGTGAAAGTTTAAGTGGTCATAATGAAATTGAAACGATGAGCGGGCAGATTCGGTTTCAGGATGAATCACAACAAAAGATTGAGTTGCTGAATGTCGATACCCGGAATCTGCTCTATGTCGATCTGAAAAAGCATGTTCTGGAAATTCGTGAAGATCAAACAGGCAAACGCTACCAGATGCAAAGTGACTTTATCTTGTTTGAATCCGTCTGATCTTAAAAAAGCCTCTGTTTTATATCCCTTTTTCAATGATTTTGATAAAGAGATTTTTATTCTTTATAAACCGGCATTCATTTCACTATTTCATAAAAAAACAGTATGCTTAGACCTATAAAAAGGAGCATACATGTATCAAGTACTTGCGCGAAAATACCGTCCTCGTAATTTCAATGAATTGGTGGGGCAAAACCATGTATCACGTGCTTTAACCAGCGCGCTCGAACGTGGCCGTTTGCATCATGCCTATTTGTTTACGGGAACGCGTGGTGTTGGAAAAACCACGATTGCACGTATTTTGGCGAAGTGCTTGAACTGTGAAACCGGTATTACCTCGACGCCTTGTGAAGTCTGTGCGACCTGTACCGCAGTCAATGAAGGTCGTTTTATTGACCTGATTGAAATTGATGCGGCATCCCGTACCAAGGTCGAAGATACCCGCGAGTTGCTCGACAATGTGCCTTATGCACCGACTCAAGGCCGCTTCAAGGTCTACCTGATCGATGAAGTGCACATGCTGTCCACGCATTCTTTCAATGCCTTATTAAAGACGCTAGAAGAACCGCCGGAACATGTCAAATTCCTATTTGCAACCACCGATCCGCAAAAACTGCCAATTACCGTAATTTCTCGCTGTCTGCAATTTACCTTGCGCCCATTGGCAGTCGATGAAATTACCGAACATCTGGGCCATATTCTTAGCAAAGAAAGTATTCAGTCTGATCAGGATGCGATCTGGCAGATTGCTGAATCTGCGCAAGGTTCATTACGTGATGCCTTGTCGTTGACCGATCAGGCGATTGCCTATGGTCAGGGAGCGATTCAGCATCAGGATGTCAAAGACATGCTAGGACTGATTGACCGCACCATTATTTATGATCTGATTCTGGCGATTCACCAGAACCAGAAAGCGCAGGTCAGTCAGTTATTACTACAATTCCGTCAGCAAGCTCTGGATGTGTCACTGGTGCTAGACCAGCTAATTTCGACACTGCATGAACTGGCTTTATTGCAGTACCTGCCAGATCTGAGCCTGAAATATAGTGCCGAAATCAATCAAAAGATCATGCAGTTATCGGCTCTCATCTCAGCACAAGACCTGCAACTGTATTATCAGATTGCCTGTAAGGGTCGTGCCGATTTACAGCTTGCAGTTACGCAGGAACAAGGCTTTGAGATGACGGTGCTACGCTTACTGGCTTTCCGTCCATTACAACCAAGTGAAATTCCAGTAATGCAGGAGACTGCATCGCAACAGGCAACAACCCATACAACACGTCTACAGCCACCTGTTCAGACACAACTTCAATCTGAATCAGTAGAAACACAATCATTGGAGGCAGAACCGATATTTGATGATTTTTCTCTGGACGATGAGACAGATGAGGAGATTGATGTCGCATCAGCGTCTGAACCTTCTTCGGATGATTTTTTGGATGAAGACGAGCCAACTAGCATCACTGAGCCTGAATCTGTCCAGCCCGTAGTAATTCAGACCACCATTGAAGAAGTGCAGTCTAGTGATCAAATTATTCTTGATCCAAATGATGACAAAGGCTTATTTGGTTTTGATGAAATCGAGAGTACGCCAGAAGCACCTGCTACCAGCAACAGTTCGGATGATTTGCTGCTTGAAGAGTTTATTCTTGCAGATGCTGTCATCCCTACCGAGCCAGCACAAGACAGTATGTCTGCTGATGAGGAATTTAGTCTTGCTGCACCGGAATTGGAACTTTCACAGGATTCGATTGCTCAGCCTGCTCTTGAAAATACAGTTCCGGTTCAGCCAGTTGCACAGACAGCTTTGCTGGAAGATATTTCCCAAGATGTAAATACGCAGAATCTGATGCCACAGGATATTTTAAAAATACCTGAGCAAACCTTAGAAGGCGAGTGGAGCGTAGAAAAATGGGAATACTGGTTCCGTAATAGCCAACTTTCTCCAGCGGTACAGGAACTGGCACAGTATGGCGTCATGACTGGCCAGATGAATGGAGAATCCGTTTTCCATATTCCTGAACAGTACCAGCAGTTGCTGACCCAGTTGCAACATAATCTGGAAGCTGCTTTGCAACAGCAATGGCCGCAAACTAACTTCCAGGTGAAATTTGAAAATGTGGACCAGTTAACACCATATACCATGCAGCATCAGCGTAAGGCACGTGCCTTTAAACGTGCCGAAGAATTGTTACATGCTGAACCGGCTGTACGTGATCTGCTACAGCAGTTTGACGGTGAACTGCAAAATATTCAGCTGAAATAGGCTGGATGTTAAGTCACAACAAATCGAGATAAAGCATCCCGCATTTCAACTGGAATCGGGGTGCTTTTTCGTGTCTCACGATCGACAAATACATGGACAAAATTGCCTTGTGCAGCGGCTGTATCCGAGTTGCGTTTAAAAATAGCCAGATCATAGCTGAGCGATGAATTTCCCATGCTTTCAATGGCTACGCCCACTTCAATAATTTCCGGATAAGACAGTTCCTGATTAAACTGACAGTTGGAGCTGACGACCAGTCCAATCATGGGTGAATATTTTGGGTCAAAAGCAGCTTCCTGAATCAGCAGGGCATTGGCGGCGGTATCAAAATAACTGTAATAAGTCACATTGTTGACATGGCCGTACAGATCATTGTCTGCCCAACGGGTTTGAATGGGCAGGAAAAAAGTATAGTGTTCACGCTGTTTGATGGTGGCTTTCATCACTATTCAGTCCTCAGCTAGATAAGGCTTAGGTGGAAATTGATCTAGGAATAGATCGCCTGATAAATCTGATAAGCATCCTCCACCTTGAGTTCACGTGGATTATTCTGCAACAGCCGGCTTTGTTGCATCGCATCTTCTGCCATCACCTGCAGTATATGTTCTGGAACATTCAACTGATTTAGTTTTAGAGTCAAACCGCTTTGCATCAGATGATTATTAAAATGATCAATAAACAGATCGGTCAGGCCATCATGGCAACCTTTACTACGGGGATCCAGCCAGGTCATCAATTCCGCATAGAGCTGTTTGGCTGCTGGCGCATTAAACTTTAATACTTCAGTTAGAACCAGTGCATTGCTATGCCCATGCGAAAGATGAAAATGTCCACCCAGTGGATAAGCCAGCGCATGTACGGCAGCGACTGGTGCATTGGCAAAGGCTTGTCCGGCCAGCATGGAACCGACCAGCATATTTTGGCGGGCATCTAAATCATGACCGTTTTGCAGTACACGTTGCAGATTGGCATTCAGTAATCTTAAAGCCTGTTTGGCCAGCATATCCGAATAAGGATTTTTCTTGTGTTTTGAGGTATAGGCTTCAATGGCATGTACCATGGCATCAATGCCGGTGGCGGCAGTGATCTGTGCTGGAAGATTCTGGGTAAATGTTGCATCCAGAATGGCAATATCTGCAAAAAGGATCGGTGCCACAATACCGGTTTTAGTGGTTTCACCTGTGGTGACAATCGAAATCGGCGTCACTTCTGAACCTGTTCCAGCCGTAGTTGGTACCAGAATTAAAGCTAAACGCGGTCCGGTGGCATTATCAACGCCATACAGATCAGACAATGTCTGATGCTGTTCAGGATGCGCCAAAATTGCAATGAGTTTGGCCACATCCATCGAGCTGCCACCACCAAAGCCCAGCACCACATCAATATTTTCCTGTTTTGCAAAAGCCACCGCTTCAAGCACCACTGTATCGGGCGGATCGGCCTGAACATCCGAGTAAATCACATACTCCAGTCCGGCAGATTCAATAATATCCAGAATCGGCAGATGTAATTGCTCCTTCAGCATACCCGGGTCAGTCACCAGTAGAAGACGGCGATAACGGCCATTTTTTAGAATTTTAAATAATTCCTGAATCGTGCCTAGTCCGGCAATGATATTGGGGACGGTTTGAAACTGAAAACGATTCATGGCGATATCCTTGATTTTTTTATTGCAAATACGAGATTATTCTATGGTTGTAAGATAGGAATCAGTATATAAATAACTTAACATAAGAATCTTTAAAATAAAGTAGCTCTGAGGTTGTTTATGTCATCCAGAACGCCATACAAGGTGTTATGTGTTTGTTTGGGAAATATTTGCCGCTCTCCCACGGCAGAAGTTGTACTCAGACATTATTGTGATGAACAGCAACTGAATATTGTGGTCGGTTCTGCCGGAACCAGTAATTATCATCCGGGCAAGGCACCGGACTTGCGTAGCCAGAAGCATGCACTAAAACGTGGCTATGACCTTTCAGCACTTCGCGCACGTCAACTCATTCCACACGATTTTATTGATTATGATCTGATTCTGGCGATGGATCTGGAGAATTTATCCAATATCCAGAACATACAGCGTCTGGCAGAAACTCAGTTTGGTCATGTACGTGCACGTGTGGCATTGATGAGTGAGCATGATCAGACCTATCCGAAACAGGCCTTACCGGATCCCTATTATGGCGAAGCGGATGGCTTTGAACGGGTGCTTGATCAGTGTGAGTCCAGCAGCCAGGCCTGGATTGAGATTTTTAAACAGAATTTACACAAGGTTTAAGCGATGCAGATTCAAACCCAGGTTCAACTTAAACCTTTTAATACTTTAAATCTAGAAGCGATTGCTTCGCACTATGCTCAGATTCAATCCACCGCTGATCTGCTAACTGCACTGGATTTTGCGGAACAGCAGCAACTCAATGTGCTGATCCTGTCAGGCGGCAGTAATATGTTGTTGCCGGAGCAGATTGATGCGCTAGTTCTGCATATGGATATTCAAGGCATTGAAATGCTGGATGCTGATGATCAGTCGCAACGTTTACGTGTAGGCGGCGGACAAGGCTGGCATGACTTCGTGCTCTGGACCACGGCACAAAGTTTATATGGCCTACAGAATCTAGCTTTAATTCCGGGTCGGGTCGGTGCATCGCCAGTACAGAATATTGGCGCTTATGGTGTCGAAGTCGGAGAATTCATCGATTCTGTTGAGGTCTATGACCGACAATTGAAACAGTTTGCTTCGATTCAGGCAGCAGATTGTCAGTTTGCCTACCGGCATAGTATTTTTAAAGATGATCCTAACCGTTATGTGATTACCCATGTGACTTTTAGATTACTTAAACAGCCAGATTTGAAACTGAATTACGGTGACCTGAAGACTGCGGTCGGTGATCAGCTCACAGCAGAAAACTTGCAGCAACAGGTCATTCAGATTCGTCAGAGCAAATTACCTGATCCGCAAGAATTTCCCAACGTGGGTAGCTTCTTTAAAAATCCAGTGGTTGATCAGGCGGTCTTTGACCAAATTGCTGTATCTTTCCCGAATTTACCCCATTACCAACAAGCCAATGCTCAAGTTAAACTAGCAGCGGGCTGGCTGATTGATCAGGCGGGCTGGAAGGGTAAACAGTTGGGGCCTGTCGGCATGTTTCACAAACAGGCATTGGTCTTGGTGAATTATGGTCAAGCCTCTCTCACCGATGTTCGTAAAACGTATCGTGGGGTACAGCAATCAGTTTGGGAAAAATTTAGTCTGATGCTGGAACCTGAACCTGTATTGTTCGATAAAAATGGCTTGATTCGTTCTTATCAGGAAGAGGAATAACATGAAAAACACCCATTGGATGGTACGTTTGCTACAAATTGTCACTGGACTGTTTGTGCTATGCGGCTGTCTACTGGTGTTGGTTTATACGCCTTTTTACTCAAAAATGATCGTCAAGGGCTTAAACCAGTTTGTCTCCCTAGAGCTAAATGAAGTCGCTGCCCAAAGCCAGAAAATGGCAGCGTTAAGCGAGCATGAAAATCTGGAACCTGGCTCTGATTTGTGGATTGCCCGTCAGGCTTATTTAAAGGTCATGGAACAGGATATCCAGCAAAATAATTCTGCCAACCTGATGCTGATTCAGGCGCGTTATAAAGCACTGCAGCAAGTAATTGAAGAATATCAACGCGAGCAGCAGGATCAAAAAGCAGAGCAAAGTCCACCTGCTCAGGTGCCGTTATTGTCCTCACAGGAAGGTGCAGAACCAGTCGATCCGACAGCAAATGTCCGGGAATTGCTGGAGTGGGACAGTAGTGAAAACAAGGAACGTATTGAGCAATATATGGAGTTTCTGACAACGCATCCGCTGGAACAAGGCGAAGCCAGTTCGGTACAGGAAACCGATGGAGAGGAAATCCAGCAGGACTTGGCTTTACTACAAGAGCAACAGCAGGCTAAACCGGCGAATAGCTCCCAGCCTTATGCCATTGTGGTATTGGGTGGTGGATTAACTTTAGATGACCACGGCAAAGAAATTGTCGTCAATAACTATACGCGACTACGGCTGGAAACCACGCTGGCAGTAGAGAAACATTACCAGTTGCCGATTGTTCTGAGTGGGGTCGAAGCGCCGTATATGCAGCGCTGGTTAAAAAATCATGGTGTCGATGCCAAATTACTGGAAGATCGCAGCATGAACACCTGTGAAAATACCCGTTTCAGTTCATTATTATTACAAAAGAAAGGTGGAGCGCCTACAGTGATTCTGATTACGGATCGTTATCATATGCCGCGTACCCGCCGTTTATTTGCGTTAAATGGCATACAAACCATTCCGGTAGAAGCGCCGATGCCAACGCCATTGACACGATGGCGTCCAAGTGCACAAAATTATGATCACAGTCGTCGTGCCAATTATGAAATGTTGGCGACCATGCGCGATATGTGGTTTGGATCCAGTGACTGTCGGGAGGTGCCATAATGTCTGATATCCCATTTTTAAATCCCACCATTCTGAAACAGCTGGATTTACCCATTCCGAGTCGGGATGTTACGCCTCAACTCTTGCCACCTTTAAACCTGAATCGTAGTGATGAACCGCCGATTGATCTGCAGTCCTATCGAAAGCTTTATGGTTTTGATTTACTGGACTGCAAACACTGGCAGGGCTATGTACAGATGCCATTATTCAAGTTGCATGTACAGGTGTTTGAACCGAATCTGGAAAATACCCGCTTTGACAATATTCAGGGAACCGCTTTTTTGCTGCATGGTTATCTGGAACATAGCGGTATTTATCAGCCGATTGTCAAAGAGCTTTTGGAACAGGGTTTTAGCGTATTGACCTATGACTTGCCGGGACATGGTCTCAGTGATGGTTCACCTGCTAGCATTCAGAATTTTGATCATTATCAGCAGGTCTTGCATGCAGTACATCGCTATGTACAGCACGCTTCACAATTACCGAAACCTTGGGTTGGCATCGGCCAGAGTACCGGTGGTGCGATCTGGATGCACCATTTACTGGAATTTGCAGAACGTCGTGAAAATCCTTTTGTCGAGCGGGTCTTGCTATTATCACCATTGATTCGTCCCGCTAAAACTGCCTGGTGGCATAATTCGGTCGGATTGGGCATTATTAGCCGAATCAAACGTGAAGTTCCCCGACATTTCAGACGCAATAACCATAATCCGGAGTTTTTGCGTTTTATCCGGCTTAAAGATCCATTACAACCGCGAATAATGGGCATGGACTGGATTTTAGCGATGTCACGCTGGATGCTGGAAATGGAAGCGCGTCCGGCTTGTCGTATTCCAGTCTGGCTGGCGCAGGGTGCACAGGATCAGACTGTCGACTGGCGTTATAATATCGAATTTATCCGGCGTAAATTCCGGCTCCAAACTTTGCTGATGCTAGAAGAAGGTTCGCATCAGTTAATCAATGAGCGTGCTGATATTCGTGCTGCACTCACGGGTTTGATTCCTGCCTTTTTACATGCACATGGCAGCAAAACTTATTATTGATAGATTGAAAATTGAATATTTAAAAAGGCATTTGAATTAAACGCCTTTTTTGATTTTAAATGCATCAAATTAAAATTTTTCTAATTGGGCCAAATTCCACATCCGGAAGTAGAAGTTCTCCTCATCTTTATTTTCACAGGACAATAATTCGCCTTCTTTCAGCCAGAAATGAATCTGCGCAAAGTTCTTTATTTCGTGATTATTCACGCGTTGTGCCAGATGATGCGCCTTAATAGCTGAAGGGTGTTTTAAACCTGCGGAAGCGATCAGTTCAGATAGGGCATGCAAGGTGTTTTTATGGAAATGAAACACCCGTTCTGCCTTGGTCGGCACATGTAAAGCTTTCTGGCGATCTTTATCCTGGGTGGTGACTCCGACAGGGCACTGGTTGGTATGACAACTTTGTGCCTGAATACAGCCTACTGCAAACATAAAACCACGGGCAGAGTTCACCCAATCCGCACCAATGGCAAGCGTACTGGCAATATCGAATGCACTAATAATTTTACCACTTGCACCAATTTTGATCTTATCTCTCAATCCTGCACCAACCAGCGTATTGTGTACAAACAGCAAACCTTCTCTTAAAGGGGCGCCAACATAGTCAATTAATTCAATGGGTGCAGCTCCGGTTCCACCTTCAGAGCCATCAACCACAATAAAATCCGGATAAATCTGGGTATGTAACATGGCTTTGACCATGCTCATAAACTGCCACGGCTGGCCCAGACATAGCTTAAATCCGACCGGTTTTCCGTTGGAAAGTTCACGTAATTTTTGTATGAAATGCATCATTTCAATCGGTGTGCTAAATGCCGGATGACTCGAAGGTGAAACACAATCATGATCACGGCTGATGCCTCGAATTTGGGCAATTTCTTCCGAAATTTTACTTTTAGGTAAAATACCGCCGTGGCCAGGTTTTGCGCCTTGCGAAAGCTTGATTTCAATCATCTTCACTTGGGGTAATTTGGCTTGTGCAGCAAAACGTTCCGGATCAAATTGCCCATCTAAAGTACGGCAGCCAAAATAACCACTGCCAATTTCCCAGACCAGATCACCGCCATATTCCAGATGGTAGGGGCTGATACTGCCTTCGCCTGTATCATGGAAAAAATCACCTTTTTTAGCGCCGAGATTAAGGGCTCTTATTGCATTGGCACTCATGCTGCCAAAGCTCATGGCTGAAATATTTAAAATAGAAGCTGAAAAGGGCTGGGTACATTGCTCATTTCCAATCAGGATACGAAAAGTCTGCGGATCGGCAACTTTACAAGGCGTGATGGAATGACTAACAAAGCGGTAATTATCTTCATAGACATTCAGGATCGAGCCGAAAGGTTTATCTGAATTTTCATTTTTCGCCCGCTGATACACCAGACTGCGTTGCATACGGGAAAAAGGCAGTGCATCCCGGTCGGCTTCAATAAAATACTGACGAATCTCGGGACGGAATTCCTCAAAAATAAAGCGGAAATGTCCTATGATGGGATAATTTTTCAGAATGGAATGCTTGTTTTGCAGTACATCATACAAACCCAGCAGACTCAGCAGAATACTCAGGATCCATAGGGTATTCACCAACGTTTGCGGCATAAAATAATAGATATAACGCGGCGAATAACCGATATGAAATGTAGTAAAAATCACTGCAATCACAATGCAGGCAAACCAGACCGAATGGCGGGAAAAGAAAGTATTGAGCAGCTTGTGACGTACTAATTGAGCAGGGTTAGCCATTGTAAAATTAAGTCCCTATTTCTACTTCTATAGGGCTTTATGATGTGCAGAGCGAGGTATCTTATACAAGCAGAGAATTGTTATTCGATTTTATAAACTTGCCGAAAATGCTATTAAGCCAGACAATGAATCGGCAGCGATTATAGATAAATTTTTCGAAAAAAGTACTATAGAAAAAATCTGCAAAAGACATGCATTCTATTTATTTCACAAGTAAGGCAGATGACTTTATAGTCGGTTTATTCACTACATAGGAGTCTTAAACCATGACCAAAAAATCCATTCGCTTTAATGATGCTGAGCTGGCTTGCTCATGTCTCAGTCATTTTTAAATATTGATGTTTCATCCAAGCTGCATTTCGGGGTGTTAAAGAAAAGCAGCTTGGCACAGCGGCAGATCACCACAACAAGAACAAAAATATAAGCATAACTCTACAGTCCCCAATTTGGGGATTTTTTTATTCTGGAATACCTAAAAGAATCTGGATGAAGCCTGTATAGTTAAGGGTTTTCCTCATCCAGTTGATCGACTGCATTGGCTACAATACTCGGTTCAATGTGTTTAATCTTTTTACCAAAGCTACGTAGCCACCAGACCAGTTGCGAGGTAAATGGCACGGTAGCAGTGATCAGCGACATGCCATCTTCCATTTTTTCAATTTTCTGGTCTTTACTGAGCTGGCTTTCCTCAAAGTAATGCGCATCCGACTCTGACATGCTGAGTTTAAGCGTGACATTTTCGGTGGGATGGTTGAAGTCCACCCGGAAGCCCAGTGCACCAGAATCAATATAATCATCAATATCGAAATTGACCGGATGCAAGGCACGTGAATTCAGCACGACGGCCGATTTAAAGCGGTGCAGTGCAAAGGTCTGGATATCCGATTTGTCATGACGGGTACACACCAGATAAATGATTGACCCTTTTTGTACCAATGCCAGAGGATTGAGAATATAGGTTTTTTCTTCGCTGTTATGACCACGGCCCTGATACACACATTCCAGTTGTTTGTCCTGTAACAGGCCTTCATACACCGCTTGCTGCGCGGCCTTATCTACCACAGGTGGAATCAGCGGTTGGGTGGCCGGAACAATGCGTACGCGGTTAATCCATTGCCGGACATTGTTCTGGGAAGAAAGACTGCGTCGTGCCAGATCAAACCACGGATTCATTTCCTCGATCAGGCTCGGTGGCAGCAGATGTTTTAAATGTTCTTCGACCATCATGAAAGTGACCGCTTGCGAGCTGGTCATATGCGGCAAACTTTGCAGCGGCGCATCTGAACGCCAACGCCAGCCTTGCGGCGTGGTTTTACTGCTTTCAATTGGAAAGCGTTGCGCAATCTGATTCAGGTCACGCTGAATGGTACGTAGACTGATATCGATGCCTTCGCGATTGAGGATTTCCTGTAATTCACGTGTTCCCATCCATTTGCCGGTAGAAAGACGCGACAAAATTTGCCATTGGCGATACAGACTGTTTGAAGTTTCTTTTTCTTGTGCTGACATAATTTATTTTGCTGGCAATAAAGAAGAGGGGATTTAGGCTTAGCTTAACACAATAAAAAAACTCTCATTTTTTCGCAAGTCCCTCTGTGCAACATTTGTCCTACAATTCTAAAACAACTTGGTCGAAAATAGCATTGAGTTCATTGGGCATTTATTAGATTAATGGTAATTGAAATGCAGATGTCATGGCATGGATATTGCTTTGATTTAATTATAATAGATGATAATACGAGGGTTTGTATGCTTAAAGGAAATCAGGATACAAATGTGATTGAAACAATTGATAAATTTAGTTCCCAGAATATTGGAAAAAATTTTATAGACACTAAAACTACAGCGGTATCTACTACAACAAACCCACAACTTTTACTGCAGCAGTTATCTTCAAAGTTCTTTAATGAAATGCAGGATGAACATGTGCTGTCCAGTCAGGCAGGTCAAAGACTGGAAGAATGGTTATCTCAACATACGCTGGATGAACTCAATGCACTGAATCAGGTAGCAAAAGAACATTTTTTAAATCACGGTATTACCTTTACCGTTTATGGCGATGAAGAAGGCGTAGAACGCACTATTCCCTACGATATCATTCCGCGAGTCATAGACCGGAAACAGTGGAATATGGTGGCTTTAGGCTCGGCACAACGGGTACGGGCGCTAAATTTATTCTTACATGATATTTATCATCAACAGGACATTTTAAAAGCCAATATCATTCCTGAGTTGCAGATTTTAACTCATGAAGCCTATCAGCCGCATATGTATCAACATAGCTTGAAAGGCGGGATTTATAGCCAGATTAGCGGGATCGATGTGATCCGTGATTCCAAGGGCGAGTTTTATGTCTTAGAAGATAATCTCAGAACGCCATCTGGCGTGTCTTATATGCTGGAATGCCGCAAGATCAGTGAAAAACTGATGCCGAAAGTATTCGAGCAGTCCAAGATTGCCGGAATCGAGCAATATCCACAATTATTAAAAGAAATCCTGATCGAAAATGCTTATGTCGATAAGCCATTTGTGGTGGTACTGACCCCAGGACGTTTTAATAGTGCTTACTATGAACATTCTTTCCTTGCAAGAGAGATGGATGTGCCATTGGTAACATCACGTGACCTTTTTGTTGATGACTCGAAGGTTTATGTAAAAACCATACGTGGTCGCCAACGAGTCGATGTTATTTATAGACGGGTCGATGATGCGTTTCTTGATCCCTTATGCTTTAAACCGGATAGCACTTTGGGTGTTGCTGGCTTGATGTCGGCTTATTTGCAAAATAATGTCGTGATTGCCAATGCGCCGGGAACCGGTGTGGCAGATGACAAATCGGTTTATCCATATGTCGACAAAATGATTCGTTTTTATTTGGGCGAGCAGCCAATTCTAAAAAATGTTCCGACTTATCAATGTCGTAATTCTGAAGAATTAGACTATGTCGTGGCTCATCTGGATCAGCTGGTGGTGAAAGAAGCGCAGGGTTCGGGCGGTTATGGCATGCTCATTGGACCACAAGCGTCTAAACAGCAAATTGAAACTTTCAGGGAGAAAATTTTAGCTGCGCCGCATTTATATATTGCGCAGCCCACTTTGGACTTATCGGTTAGTCCGACTTTGACCAATTTTGGTATTGCTGAACGTCATATCGACTTACGCCCATTTGTATTAAGTTCGCCTTATCGTACTGAAATCGTACAGGGTGGCTTGACACGTGTGGCGATGCAACCCGGCTCACTGGTGGTGAATTCATCACAAGGTGGCGGTATCAAAGATACCTGGGTAGTCGACAATTTACATTCATAAGATTCCAAAGAAGGAAAATGTCATGGTTTTGCTGAATAGCAATGCGCAACATATTTTTTGGTTAGGGCGTTATTTATCTCGCACTCATTTTTTATGTGCTCGCTTTCCATTTTTAGAAGACGAAGCGGCAGTGGCATATGCCCATGCTTTCTGTTTACCTGCCTTTGATGCCAGTTCCCTAAATGAGCTAGTACTTGATCCTACGCAAGTGGCGTCTTTTAGCCAGCAGTTTAAAGTGGCCAAAGACAATATTCAGGAATTACGAGGGGTGCTGTCTGCTTCAGGCTATGCGGAACTGATGAAACTGATCAAAACCGCAGACAAAAATGCTGGTTATATCTGTGAAGTGGTGACGGAATGTGAAGATATTCTGGAAGCCGAATCTTCCGATATTTTTCTGTTTTTTAGTCTAGGGCAATGTGTCGAACAGCTCGATCATCAGTTACGCCTGGGTGAAGAGACTAGTACCACACTCTGCAAGATTGATTATGTGGTCAGAATTCTGGTGGAAATGGGCTGGGATGATCTGGAACAGTACTGGGAACAGTTGCGTACAGAACCGAACCGGATTCAGTTCTACCAGTTTAGTGACCATATCCATCAAATGTTTGAGGCAGATGTATGAAATTGATGGTGAATCACCAAACGCATTATATGTACACGGCCGAGGTGAGGAACAGTATTCAGTACATTAAAATGATGCCTTCGAGCAATGCGCATCAGCGGGTGCATTCCTGGGATATTAGTGTGCCGGGTAATAAAGAAATCCGGAAAGATGCATTTCATAATCTGTGGATGACCTGTAGCCAGCGGGAGCCTTATTATTCCCTGACTATCATGGCGCAAGGGATTGTTGAACTGAATCCTGCGCATCAGAGTGGACTGAATGATTCAATCAATCCCAATCTTTTTCTACAGCCGACCGAATCGACACAATGTAATTCAGCAATGAAAGATTTTGCACAACGTCATGTTCCTGCATTAACCCGTCAACATCTGATTGGACTGGCGCAAGCATTGCTGGAGCATGTGCCTTATATTTCGAACAGTACTTCAGTGCAAGGCTCTGCAATAGATGCCTTTGAGTCCAGACAGGGCGTCTGTCAGGACCATAGTCATATTTTTATTGCCATGTGCAAATATCTAGGTTTGCCTGCACGCTATGTTTCTGGTTATTTATATGCACAAAATGCTTCGCATCTGGCCAGTCACGCTTGGGCAGAGGTGTTTGTAGACCAGACATGGTATTGTTTTGATGTCAGTAATCTGGTGTTTACTCCAAGTTCGCATATTTATGTGGCGATTGGACGGGATTATTGGGATGTGGCACCGGTACGCGGTGTCAGAGAAAAAGGCGGTGTAGAATCCATGCATTCCATCGTTCAAGTGCTAGGATGTTAATAAGGACGAATAAATGACGTATTGTTGTGCACTACGTTTAGAGCAAGGTATGCTTTTTATCAGTGATACCCGGACCAATGCCGGAGTAGATCACATTTCTGTATTTCGAAAGTTGTATACCTTTGGTATTCCTGGGGAACGTATGATCGTCATACAGGCATCCGGAAATCTGGCAACAACACAAGCCGTAATTGGACATATTAAAAATCAGCTCGAACTGAAGCAGGAACCCAATATCTTGAGTCTGCACACCATGTTTGATGTCGCTGAGCTGGTTGGAAGTATGCTGAAAAAAGTGATTGCGAATGTTACGAGCGATATTTCGGAACAAAGCAATTACTATTGCAATCTGCTGGTCGGGGGGCAACTTAAAGATCAGGATATGCAGCTTTATCATGTCTATCCGCAAGGGAACTTTATCTGTGCCACACGCGATACGCCGTATTTCCAGATTGGCGAAAGTAAATATGGCAAGCCGATCCTGGATCGTGCGCTGACTTATGATATGCCGCTGGATGAAGCTTTGCGCTGTTCCCTGATTTCATTTGCATCGACCCTACGTTCCAATGTATCGGTTGGTATGCCCCTCGATGTGCTGGTCTATAAAAAAGACAGTCTGATCATGCCAAGAGGCAAGCGTATTGCCGAAGATGATGAGTATTTCACGTCAATCAGCCGGCAATGGTCAGAGACCTTGAAAAAAGGATTGGCGGAACTTCCGGTTCCCTCTAATGAGTATTTCTTATAATAAACCTATCCGGGTTCAGGTTTTTCGCGTACAGTGTTAACTTCTATGCAGTTCAGCATAATAAAAATAGAGAAGTTAGCGCATGTACCAATTTTGTTACGCCAGTAAAAGTACTTCTCCCAAACCTGACTTACTTGAAGATTTGGCGAATATCCTGAAAAAAGCTCGTGATTTTAATTACCAGCATCAAGTGACAGGTGTACTGTATTTCGCAGATGGTCATTTTTTTCAATGTCTCGAAGGGGAATGTCCCACTTTAAAAAGTCTGCTGGTGGAGCGACTGAATAAAGATCCTCGCCATCAGGATATTAAATTATTTGAGACCAAGGAAATTGAATATCCGAGTTTCCCAGATTGGTCGATGAAATATATTTCTAAACGCAGTCAAATCCAGCAATTCTGTCGGGAAATGGGATTTGATGAGTTTAATCCTTTTGACTTTCAGCAAAGTCATGTCGATGCCTTATTAATGCAATTATGCATAGAGCAGGGCGAAGAACAAAAGTCAGCCTAAAGAAAAAGCCCAACCTATGTTGGGCTTTTTTACTTTGAGGACTAGATCAGACTACTTGGCGTAGTGGACGATTGCTCAGTCGGCATAATAGTTCATAACCAATCGTGCCATTCGCTTCAGCCACATCATCCACCAGACGGGTTTTACCCCAAAGTTCGACTTCTGTGCCCAATTGCACCTCTAACCCTGTGACATCAATAGCGATCATATCCATCGCTACGCGGCCGATCACGCGAGTTTGCTGGTCATTAATCGCGACATAGTTCTGTTTTAGGAAAGCGCGAGGGTAGCCATCACCATAGCCAATTGAAACAATGGCCAAAGTTATGTCTTGATCTGCGGTGAACGTTGAACCATAACCGACATGCTCACCCGCTTGAATCTCATTCAAGGCAATAATTTCAGCTGTAAACGTCATGACCGGCTTTAAGTCCAGATCATGCACATCCCGGTCTGAAAAGGGCGTCGCACCGTAGAGCATGATCCCTGGACGCACATAGTCAAAATGCAATTCTGGATATTTATAGATTGCAGCCGAGTTACAGCAAGAGGCTAAAATTGGAGCGCAATCATTTTTAATTTCCAGGAATTGACGGATTTGTTCATCATTCAGCGGATGCTCAGCATCGGCATTGGCAAAATGCATGGCAAGCACGCAAGTAAAGCCTTCAGCTTTTAGGGTATGAATTACGTCTTTGATCGCTTCAATCTTAAAACCTAGGCGGTTCATGCCGCTGTTCAGTTTGACCCAGACTTTAAGTTCTTTGGCGATATAGGCATCTTTATGAGCCAGTAACCAGTCGACTTGAGCCTGATGATGTACCACAACTTCAATATTCTGATCGATTACAAGCTGCATTTCATCGGCTGAAAAAATACCTTCGATGAGCGTAATCGGCTGTAGATAGCCCAATTCACGAATTTCCAAGGCTTCTTGCAGACAGGCGACACCAAAGGCATCGGTTTCGCTTAAGGCTGCTAAGCAGTCTTTAACTCCGTGTCCATAAGCATTGGCTTTCACCATGCTGACGATTTTCGCGGTTGGGGCAAGTTGTTTGACACGGTTTAAATTATATTGCAGCGCAGCGCTGTCAATATAAACTGTAGCTTGACGCACCCTAAATTACTCCTAGAGGGACGATGGAAATGTGATGAGAAGAGACTGATTACTCTTCGTCATCATACTGAGCATAGAACTCAGGCGAGAGATTACTAAAGCGGGTATATTGACCTTCGAATGCCAGACGCACGGTACCAATCGGGCCGTTACGCTGTTTACCGATAATGATTTCGGCGGTGCCAGCTTCCTTGGACTCCTTGTTATAAACCTCATCACGGTAAATAAACATGATCAAGTCGGCATCCTGCTCAATCGCACCGGATTCACGCAAGTCGGACATCACCGGACGTTTGTTTGGACGGTTTTCCAGCGATCGGTTGAGCTGTGACAGGGCAATTACCGGACATTGCATTTCCTTCGCTAAAGCTTTTAAGCTTCGGGAGATTTCCGAGATCTCGCCGACACGGTTATCGCCCATACCGGGTACTTTCATCAGCTGCAAGTAATCGACCATGATACAGCCCAGCTTTCCGCCATGCATTTTGGCAATACGACGCGCACGGGCACGTAATTCTGTTGGTGGTAGCGCAGAAGAATCATCGATATACAGATTTTTTTCTTGTAAATGCACAATGGTACTGGTGACTTTTGACCATTCATCACTGTCCATTTTACCAGAACGTAAATGTCCCTGATGCACGCGACCAAATGATGAAATCAAACGCATGGCGATGGAGTCGGCTGGCATCTCCATCGAATAGACCAGAGCAGGCAGGTTATTATTGAATAAAACACTTTCGACCAGATTCATGGCAAAGGTGGTTTTACCCATGGAAGGACGCGCTGCGACAATAATTAAATCACCAGATTGCATGCCGGAAGTTTTGTTATCCAGTTCCACAAAACCAGTAGTTAAACCGGTAATGCTGCCTTCCATTTGCGACAGTTCATTTAATTTGTCGAATACGTCCGCGACCACCGAGTTGATCGGCTTAGGGCCTTGCGCTTTGGCATTGTTATTATGCTGTTCAGCAATTGAGAAAATATTCGTCTCAGCCAGATCCAGAATTTCACTCACTGTGCGGCCTTTGGTGTCATAGGCATTTTGTAAAATTTCGGAGCTGACTTTAATCATGCTACGCAGGGTAGAGAATTCTTTAATTTTGCCTGCATAGGTTTCCAGATTATAGAAACTTGATGGCGAATCTGCCATCAGCTGCATCAGATATTCTTCGCCACCAATTGCATCGAGCAAGTTTTGTTTGATGAGCCAGTCATGCACCAGAACCGCATCATAAGGCGAGTTTTCTTTAGAGAGCTGTTCAATGGCGCGGAAAATATATTTGTGTCGGGTGGCATAAAAATCATTTTCGGTCAGCACATCACCGACCTGCTCAAAAGATTCAGCCACAGTCATAAGGGCAGCAAGTACAGCCTGTTCAATTGCTAAATTGTGAGGTGGAGTACGGAACTCCTTGAGATTGCTATTTTCAGTAACAATTTCCGGTTTAGCAGTAGCTACCTTTTTGCTGGCATTCGCCTGTGACATATAAATCCCTGATTTTAAATACAATGGTTAAATATCGTCGGAGATGAATAGCGTTTATTCACTACGAGATGAAATGATACGCGCTCTGATCAAAAATGCGAAGTGCAATTTTTTGTAAACACGAATAATAAAATGAATTTGACAGTGTTGGCTAGATTATATTTTTTAGAGATAAAAAAAGAGCATGCTTTCGCATGCTCTTTTTGAGGCGAGAAATTACTCAGCTACGATAGTAACTAGAACTTCTGCAGTAACATCATGGTGCAATTGGATTGCGATGTTAAATTCGCCAGTGTGACGAAGCGCGCCATTTGGAAGACGTACTTCAGCACGGTCTACTTCTAGACCAGCATTTGTCAACGCGTCAGCGATGTCACGAGTACCGATAGAACCGAATAGTTTACCTTCATCACCAGCTTTCGCAGTGATAACGATGTTCACTTCGTTCAATTGGTCAGCACGTGCTTGAGCAGCAGCCAAGATAGCAGCTTCTTCTTTCTCAAGTTCAGCACGACGAGCTTCAAAAGCAGCAGTGTTTGCTTCAGTTGCAGCAACAGCCTTACCTTGAGGGATAAGGAAGTTACGGCCGTAACCAGCTTTAACTGAAACTTTATCGCCTAGTTTACCTAGGTTTTTAATGCGTTGTAATAAGATAATATCCACAGCTCAACCTCACTTATGATTGTCAGTGTAAGGGATCAAAGACAAGTAGCGAGCTTGTTTGATAGCTAACGCTAATTGACGTTGGTAACGAGCTTTAGTACCTGTAATACGGCTAGGAACAATCTTGCCGTTTTCAGTAATGTACTGTTTTAAAGTGTCGATATCTTTGTAGTCGATGTACGTAACGTTCTCAGCTGTAAAGCGGCAGAACTTGCGACGACGGTAAAAACGTGCCATGTTATGTTCTCCTTAAGCTTCAGCAGAGTCTTGAGCGTGTTGTGCTTCTTCACGTTGAGCTTTACGCGCACGTTTTTCTTCAGCACTTTTCGCCAATAGTGACTCTTCAGTGATAGCGTTTTCACGACGGATGATAAGGCTACGAATGATTGCGTCGTTATAACGGAACAATTCTTCAAGCTCATCAAGAGTAGTTTGACCACACTCAACATTCATAAGAATGTAGTGAGCTTTGTGGATCTTGTTGATTGGGTAAGCCAATTGACGACGGCCCCAGTCTTCAAGACGGTGGATTTGACCTTCAGCTTCTTTGATGTGAGTTAGGTAGCGTTCTACCATACCAACTACTTGATCGCTTTGATCAGGGTGTACTAAAAGTACGATTTCGTAATGACGCATTGTCAGCTCCTTACGGTTTGGACAGCCCCAATTTAAGTAAATTGAAGCAAGGAGTCACAACCAAAGTTGTGTCGCAGTGTTTGCGAAGGGGGAATTGTAGTGATCTTTAGGGATAATTTCAACCAAATAAGACATTTTTGCGAAATTATCTCTATAACCAGATCGATCATCAGAACCTGACTTTGGCTTTAAGCAAATTTGGACTGGTTAAATTCAGCACATGTATTGTTGCGAAGATCAAGCTTTACTTATCAGGCCAGAAAATCTAGAAAACTGAAGGATCGGAGTCTGGAACCAGAAAGATTGAATTTTCTAAGCGATCAGGAAGATCGAGGTTTAGCTTTATAAAGCCGAATTTTTGATTCTGCTCTACAACTATTGGAAGTAGGGGATTAAGAGAAATCAAAATAAAAAAAGATAGAGACTAACTCTATCTTTTTAAAAAAATACAATCTGTGTAGATGGCGCAGTTGAGGTAAAGCTAAAGATAATACTAATGACAGTAATCAGGATCACCGAGAACAAGAAATATTTCTTTGCCCAAAGTTGATCATTTTCAGCTTTAAATCCAATGACACCGATATACAACCAGTAAATGCACAGTAAGTTTAAAATCACTGCATAGAACCAGTTGGCATAACCAAAGACAAATAACGCATTCATGGTCAGCGTGAATAACACCACATAAACCAGTGATTCAATCTTGGTACGATGAATCGAACGTGCCACAGGCAAGATCGGAATGCCTGCATTTTTGTAATCATCAAAGCGGTAAATCGCAATCGCCCATGAGTGAGGCATTTGCCATAGCGCATAACCTAAAAAGATCAGTAACGCACCGAGGTCAAATTGATTGGCCACTGCGGTATAACCAATGACAGGCGGAGCTGCACCAGAAATACTGCCTACAACAGTTTGATGAATTGTGGTTCGTTTTGTCCATAGGCTGTAGAAACCAACATATACGACAAAACCAATCACCGCGAATAAGAAAGCGTACGCATTTACCCAGAACCATAAAAGACTAAAACCAGCGATGCCTAATACCAGGGCAAAGGCCAGGGCAACAGGTTCGGAAATGGTTTTGGTGACCAGAGCACGGTTTTGGGTGCGCTGCATTTTTTGGTCGATGTCCTGGTCAATCACGTTATTGACCACACATCCTGATGCTACGACAAGCGTAGTACCGAGAAGGGTAATAAGCAGGAGAAGGAAATCTACAGAACCTTGAGTGGCTACGAAGTAGCCACCCAAAGTGGTAACAAAGTTACCGAAGAGAATTCCTGGCTTAGTCAGGAATAAATACTTTTTCAGCATGACGACCAGTTTAGATCATCATGTTGTAGTGTAGGTAATTCATGATCCATACAGAACCCACTAAAAGAATAGCGATAGTTAAGATGGTATACACGAATGCAATCACGTTCCAGCGTTGCTCTGAAGAAGAGTTCATATGCAGGAAGTAAATTAACTGCACAAGAATCTGAGCAACCGCAGTAATCGCGATGACAGTAATCAAGATACCACGGCCAAAACCGCCTGCCATTACCATACCGAATGGAATTACGGTAAGGATGACAGAAAGGATGAAGCCAACGGTATATTGCTTAACGTTACCGTGTGATTCGCCAGCAGCGTTATGATCGTGACTCATTACAGAACTCCCATCAAGTAAACTACGCTGAATACACAGATCCAAACGATGTCAAGGAAGTGCCAGAACAAGCTTAGGCAAGCTAGACGACGCGTGTTTGCAAGAGTCAAACCATATTTCTTGATTTGAACCATAAGCACGATCATCCAGACCAGACCAGAAGTTACGTGAATACCGTGCGTACCTACCAAAGTAAAGAACGCAGATAAGAACGCACTTGTGCTTGGACCGTGACCCGCATGAACTAGATGATTGAATTCATATAGTTCCATGCCGATGAAGATAGCACCGAATACCCAAGTAATCGCTAACCAAGTCAGTACTTTTGCAACGTCTTTTTTGTATGCAGCAAGAACTGCAAAACCAAAGGTTACAGAAGAGATCAAGAGGGCGAAGGTTTCAGTAAGAACGAAACCTAAAGAGTCGCCAAACAGGTCTCTCGCACTTGGAGTACCCACAGGAATGTGGCTACTCAAAACAGCGAACGCAATGAAGAGTGTACCGAACAGGACAAGGTCACTCATCAAGTAAGTCCAGAAACCAAAGACGGTGATGTCAGTATCATCGTGATGATGATGCTCATCGTGTCCGTGGTTATCGTGATGAAGTACTTCAGCCATTGTCTTAGTCCTTCTTCAAGTGTTTTTCAAGAATCGCATAGCGTTCGTTTTCAATACGTTCAACTTCAGCAGCTGGAACATAGTAATCCACTTTCTTGGTGAAAGAAGACACGATGAAGCTAATGATAGAAGCAATGAACGTAACAACTACTAACCACCAGATGTGCCAGATTAAACCGAAGCCCATAACAGTGATGAACATCGCGATAACGAAACCGGCAGCACGGTTAGTCGGCATGTGGATATCTTCGTACTTCGTTGGTTTTGCGTATGCGACACCATTTTCTTTCTCGATCCAGAAAGTATCAATACCATTGATCTTTGGAAGATGAGCAAAGTTATAGAACGGAGCAGGAGAAGATGTCGCCCATTCAAGGGTACGACCATCCCATGGATCGCCAGTCAAATCTAGACGTTGGTCACGTTGTAGGAAACCAACCACGATTTGCATGATGAAACATAGAATACCCAGTGCAACTAGAACCGCACCAAACATCGCGATATCTACATACGGGTCCCATTCTGGGTTGTCAAATGTATTCAAACGACGTGTCATACCCATGAAACCAAGGATATAAAGTGGCATGAATGCAAAATAGAAACCGAAGAACCAGAACCAGAACGCTGCTTTACCCCAAGTCTCATTCAGTCTCCAACCGAACATTTTCGGCCAGTAGAAGATGATACCTGCGAACATACCGAATACCACACCACCAATAATTACGTTATGGAAGTGAGCAATCAGGAATAAAGAGTTGTGTACCAGGAAGTCCGCTGGTGGAACTGCCATCAATACACCTGTTAAACCACCGATACCGAAAGTTACCAGGAAGCCTAGTGTCCATAGCATTGGAGTGGTGAAAACAATACGACCCTTGTACATGGTGAACAACCAAGAGAAGATCTTCACACCTGTAGGAATCGCAATAATCATGGTCATGATACCGAAGAACGCGTTAACGTTGGCACCAGCACCCATGGTAAAGAAGTGGTGAACCCATACAACGAATGACAATACTGTGATTGCTACTGTTGCATACACCATTGATTTGTAACCGAACAATGCTTTGCGCGAGAAAGTCGCAACAACTTCTGAGTAAATACCAAATGCTGGTAAGATCAGAATGTATACTTCTGGGTGACCCCAAGTCCAAATCAAATTCACGTACAACATTGGACTACCGCCCAAGTCATTGGTGAAGAAGTGGAAACCGAAGTAACGGTCAAGCGTTAACATCGCAATTGTTGCAGTCAACACCGGGAACGCCGCAATAATCAATACTGCTGTACATAAAGATGTCCAGGTAAAGATTGGCATTTCCATAAGTTTCATGCCAGGCGCACGCATTTTGATGATGGTAACGAAGAAGTTAACACCCGTTAATAGCGTACCTAGACCTGAAATTTGCAGTGCCCAGATGTAGTAGTCCATACCTACGCCTGGAGAGTATTCGATACCAGACAGTGGAGGGTATGCCATCCAACCTGTTGCAGCGAATTCACCTAACGCAAGTGAAACCATCATCAGACCCGCAGCGCCGGCGAATAACCAGAAGCTTAAAGAGTTCAATAATGGGAATGCAACGTCACGTGCACCGATTTGAAGCGGTACAGAGATGTTCATTAAACCAACTACAAGACCCATTGCCACGAAGAAGATCATGATCACGCCATGCGCGGTAAAGATCTGGTCGTAATGCTCAGGGTGTAGATAACCTTCGCCGCCCCCTTTTGCAAGGAACTGCTGAAGACGCATCATGATCGCATCGGCGAAACCACGCAAAAGCATGATCACAGATACGAAGATATACATGATACCAATTTTTTTATGGTCTACAGATGTGAACCATTCGTTCCACAGGTAGCCCCATTTTTTGAAGTAGGTAATACCAGCAAAAACTGCGATACCACCCAGGATCATCATTGCAACAGTTGCCAATACGATTGGATCGTAAGGAATTGCATCTGGACCTAACTTACCTAAGAAGCTCATGTCTTATTCTCCTTGAGAAGCAGTCGCATGTTCACCAGCTACATGAGCTTCAGAAGCAGCCGCTTCGTGAGCAACAGCATCAGTCGCTGCAGCTTCTACAGGAGCTGAATGATCAGCACCGTGATAGTTACTCATATACTTGTGAATCACAGATTCAAACAAACCTTGCTCTACAGAAGAGTAGTAAGTCACAGGATGTGGCTTAGTAGGGTAAGGCTTCATTGCTTCAGCAGCAGCCTTCTCTTCAGGAGTTTCAGCTTTTGCAATAATCGCTTCGATCTGGTGTTTACCACGGTTGCCGTCACGTAAAGTTGCAAATTCAGCTTGGTCTAGAACAGTTTTTTGTACTGCATTAGGGTTAACTGAAGTACCGTTTCCTGCCTGAACAGCAGAAATCCATTCAGCGAATTGAGCATCAGTCACAGAATGTGCACGGAAGCGCATTTGTGAGAAGCCATAGCCTGAATAGTTTGAAGAGAAACCACGATAACCTTCAGCTGGACTAGTTTCATCAGCTAAGAAGTTAAGGTGAGTTTGCATACCTGCCATTGCATAAATCTGACCACTTAACGCCGGGATGAAGAACGAGTTCATCGTGAAGTTAGAGGTTAAACGAAGGCTTACCGGAGTTTGCTCTGGGAAACGCAATTCGTTAACAGTTGCAATGCCTTGCTCAGGATAGATGAAGATCCATTTAAATTGCTCAGCAATAACCTGAACAGTTAATGGCGCTTTATCTGCTTCAATTGGACGGTATGGGTCATACTTGTGGGAACCCCACCAAGTTAACCAAGCTAAAATACCAATAATAATGACAGGGATACCCCATACTACAATTTCAATCGCAGTAGAGTGTGCCCATGTAGGTTTATAGTCTGCGTCTTTATTCGATGCACGATATTTCCAACCGAACCATAATGCCATGATGATTGATGGAATAACCACCAAAAGCATTAAGTAAATCGCAGTCATCATCAGGTTACTTTGACCTGCTGCAACTGGACCTTTAGAGTTCAGAAGTACCATATCACCACCACACCCGGTCAAGAGTGCAGTCATCGCAGATAAAGACAATACAGCTAAAATCGTTTGTCTCATTTTACAACCTCGGTGAAGAGTCCCATTCCCTAATTTAATATGGGATAGCGATTAAAGTGCACATGACAAAAAAGGCTGAATTTTACAAAACATCCTATTAATCACAATACACCGCTACGTTGTAGGGCATTATGCCTGAGATTCACGAACTAAGCTATATCTAGGGCGCTTTAAATGCCTGTAATAAAAACCGATTTTGCTGGTCTGGATTGGGGGGATTTATGGGAATTTTATTTCAATTTCAAAGTTCTGTAATCAAAATGGGATGATATTCATCCCATTTTGTGTATTCCTGCACTATTGTTTCACAACTTGCGTTTTTGCGAGTTTATCGTGCAAGGTTTGACGTTTTTTGCCCAATCCGAAGGCCCAGTCAATAATTAAACTCAGTGGCATAAATACAATATTTAAAAATATGAAAAATACACTACGAATAGTGAAGGCGCGTAACAGGCTGGTCTTTTCACCTGATTCGGCATCTACAATTTTGATTTTCGTCAGCTTTTTACCAATACTTTGGCCTGATTTGGCAATCAGAAAGGCTTGAATGGCCAGCATGATAATCAAATAGACCGCTGTGGCAAGCCACGCCTGCTGAGAAAACATCTCAAACATTTGAGTCTGTAATTGTTGGGCCAGAGCAGGATCTGCATTGCTACTCAGCACGACATTCATGAATTCTTCATTCAGTTGTGCAAATCGGGTTTCCTGTTCAGGTGTAAAAAATGCAGTCAAAATGAAGGTTGCTGGTAACCACAGTAACACATCTACAATTTTGGCCAGTATACGGCTTGGAATACTGGCGAGTTCATTCTTTTGAGTCGCTGTTTGGGTATGAGGCTGTGAATAGGCCGAAGTCGTTGACTGATTGTTCTGGAATACTGGCGTTTCAGGTGTGACTGCCGGAGCGACATACCCTGCAGGTTGATATACCGATTTTCCTTGGGTAAGTTCACCTAAGGCTTTCCACTCTGTCATGCCTTGATGCCATGCCAGGTCAGTCAGCATGACTTGTTGATTCGCCAGCATCTGATTCAATTGCTCGAGCGTATATGGACCAGCTTGTTGATTGTTCCGTGCCAAGTAAATCTGCATATAGACTGAATCTCAATATATAAATGTGAACTAATAATAGCTTTGATCAAGATTGTATTGAATTCTGTTTTGAAAACAAACATCCTCTCATCGTAAGATATAGATTAATTGAGGATTTTCAATCATATTTCTCATTAAAAATGAGCCCATACAAAATTGCAAAGATCTGCATTCTTAAAAATATCTTCCTGAACATTCGATGGTTATTTATTATTATTGCCATTTTGATATGACTTTACTGTTGGTATTTGTTTGTCATTACAGTCTTTATGTGTTGATAAGCGTTGATTTAATTATATTTATAAATTCAATTGTTTAGCTTGTGATTGGGTCTTTAGTTATCAATTTTCAAACAATAAATCATAATATCTATCTCATAAAAAAGACCCTATCAAAGGGTCTTTTTTATTCACAATTGCTTATGCTTTTTGCACTTTTTCTTCAGCCAGGAAGAACCAAGTTTCAAGTACCGAGTCTGGGTTTAAAGACACAGAGTCGATACCTTGTTCCATTAACCATTGTGCAAGATCTGGGTGATCGGAAGGACCTTGACCACAAATACCGACATATTTGCCAGCTTTACGACATGCTTGAATTGCAAGAGAAAGCAACGCCTTAACTGCAGGGTCGCGCTCATCAAATAGGTGAGAGACAATACCCGAGTCACGGTCAAGACCAAGCGTTAATTGTGTCAAGTCGTTTGAACCAATAGAGAAACCATCGAAATGTTCAAGGAACTGATCTGCCAATAAAGCATTGGTTGGAAGTTCACACATCATGATCACTTTAAGGCCGTTTTCACCGCGCTTAAGACCATTTAATGCAAGAAGTTCAATTACACGTTTCGCTTCAGCAACAGTACGAACAAATGGAATCATGATCTGGATATTGGTTAAACCCATTTCATCACGTGCCTTTTTCAATGCACGACATTCAAGTTCGAAGCAATCACGAAAGTTATCAGAAACGTAGCGACTTGCACCACGGAAACCTAGCATCGGGTTTTCTTCTTCTGGCTCGTATAACTTACCACCGATCAAGTTTGCATATTCGTTAGACTTGAAGTCTGACATACGAACAATGACTGGCTTGTCTGCAAATGCAGCAGCAAGTGTCGAGATACCTTCAACCAGTTTCTCTACATAGAATTCAATTGGAGATGCATAACCTGCAGTACGCGCCATGACTGCTGCACGTGTTTCACGTGGAAGGCTGTCAATATTGATTAATGCTTTCGGGTGAACACCAATCATACGGTTAATAATGAATTCAAGACGCGCCAGACCAATACCTGCGTTTGGAATTTGAGCAAAGTCAAATGCACGATCCGGGTTACCCACGTTCATCATTACTTTAAATGGAAGAGCAGGCATAGACTCAATTGAATTCTTTTGAATTTCAAAATCTAGTGCGCCTTCATAGATAAAGCCAGTATCACCTTCAGCACAAGACACAGTCACTTCCTGACCGTCTACAAGAACTTCAGTTGCATTACCACAACCCACGATTGCAGGAACACCAAGCTCACGTGCAATAATTGCTGCGTGACAAGTACGACCACCACGGTTTGTTACAATCGCAGCTGCACGTTTCATGACTGGTTCCCAATCCGGGTCAGTCATATCAGATACAAGAACATCACCGTCTTGTACTTTGTCCATTTCTTTAATAGACGTCACAATGCGGACTTTACCAGAACCAATGCGTTGACCGATTGAACGGCCTTCACAGATCACAGTACCGCGTTGTTTCAACAGGTAGCGTTCCATGGTGCCGACATTTTCACGGCTTTTTACAGTTTCAGGACGCGCCTGAACGATGTAAATCTTGCCATCATCGCCATCTTTTGCCCACTCGATGTCCATTGGTGCACCGTAGTGGTTTTCAATGATCAGCGCTTGTTTAGCAAGTTCTTGTAATTCCTGGTCGTTTAAAGCGAACTGTTGGCGTTCAGCTTTTTCAACATCCACGACAACGACAGATTTACCTGCAGATGCTTCTTCACCATAAATCATTTTCTGGTGCTTAGAACCCAGGTTGCGACGAAGGATCGCGTGTCGGCCTGCATTTAAAAGCGGTTTAGAAATATAGAATTCGTCCGGGTTAACTGCACCTTGAACGACCATTTCACCCAAACCATAAGATGCAGTAATGAATACTGCATCACGGAAGCCTGATTCAGTATCTAGCGTAAACATCACACCTGCAGCGCCAGTTTCTGAACGAACCATGCGTTGTACACCAGCAGACAGGGCAACTACATCATGGGCAAAGTTTTGGTGTACACGGTATGAGATTGCGCGGTCGTTGTACAAAGATGCAAACACTTCTTTGATTGCGATCAGAACGTTATCGATACCACGAATGTTCAAGAAAGTTTCTTGCTGGCCGGCAAAAGAAGCATCCGGCAAATCTTCTGCAGTTGCAGAAGAACGAACGGCAACCGCGATGTCAGGGTTGCCGTTAGAAAGTTCTGCAAATGCTGTACGAACTTCTTGTTCTAATGCAGGCGTAAGTGGAGTATCCACAATCCATTGACGAATTTTTGCGCCAGTTTCAGCAAGTGCATTTACATCATCAACATTGAGTGCAGCAAGCTCTGCATTGATTTTAGCGTTTAGGCCACTTTGCTCGAGAA
This sequence comes from Acinetobacter lwoffii, assembly GCF_052078135.1. Classification (GTDB taxonomy): domain Bacteria; phylum Pseudomonadota; class Gammaproteobacteria; order Pseudomonadales; family Moraxellaceae; genus Acinetobacter; species Acinetobacter lwoffii_Z. The sequence goes on along the minus strand of NZ_JBQGUZ010000004.1, from coordinate 135,640 downwards.
ATTCACGGTAGGCATCGGCAGTCGTTGCGAAACCACCTGGCACAGATACACCAGCATTTGATAAGTGGCTGATCATTTCGCCTAGTGATGAGTTTTTCCCACCGACCAGCTCAACGTCGTGCTTCCCTAATTTTTCCAGACCAATTACGCGCGCTTCCAAAGTTGTTACTCCACTTTTGCAGTATTAATCACTATCTCGGCATGAGAGTATAGCAAATCATCTAGGTTTTTGATTTTACTAAGCGACAGTCATGTAAGATCGGTTTACTATAAAGATTATATAGCACTAAGACAAATGTTGGAGGAGAATTTTAATGTCGGAAGGTAAACAAATTCAGCGTAGTGTTTTCTTTATTTCAGATGGTACCGCCATCACCGCTGAAACCCTTGGACACTCGCTGTTAGCGCAGTTTCCGCATGTGAAATTTGACATTCATATTATCCCTTACATTAGTTCCGAAGAAGCGGCTACAAATGTGGTGGCAGAGATCAATGCAAGAGCTCAAATCGACGGTGAAAAACCGCTGGTATTTGATACCCTAGTTGATCCCTATGTGCGCGACATTATTAATACTGCAAATGCAGTAAATCTCGATGTATTTGAAGGGCTTATTAGCAAATTGGCTGATGAATTAGGCACGATTCCTACAACTTTAGTCGGGCAGACCCACGCGGTGACCGACTCTGAGTCTTATAAGGCCCGTATTGATGCTGTTCATTTTGCTTTAGATAACGACGACGGCGCACGTACCCGTCATTATGATAAAGCTGACCTGATCCTGATTGGTGTATCACGTTCAGGTAAAACCCCGACCTCTATTTATCTGTCTTTGCAGTTCGGTATTCGCGTGGCGAACTATCCACTGACTGAAGAAGATTTGGATGATAACCGACTGCCAGCCGTGCTGCGACCGCATAAAAACAAGCTGTTTGGCCTGATGATTGATGCGGAACGCCTTGTGGCCATTCGTTCTGAGCGTAAGGCCAATAGCCGTTATGCCAGCTTTAGTCAGTGTCAGATGGAGTTGCGTGCGATTGAAGGAATTTATATTTCGGAAGGCATCAAGTACCTGAATGTGTCTGAAATGTCGATTGAAGAAATCTCAACACGTGTGTTGCAAATGACCGGTTTAAAACGTCGAATCGGTTAAGAAACCAGCCAGAGCCAAACTGCGGTTTGGCTTTGATTTATAGCTAAAAATTACAAGTAAGCATTGATTAATCGAAATAATGTATGAATTTTATAATTCTAAGAAAATACCAATTATCATATTCTGAAATATAAGAGAGTCTTCTTTGCTCATTTTGTTGAATAAATCATCATGTCGGTTCTTGATACTTAAATAAAAATCTCATTATCAGCTTACCAATTTTTCATTTTTACTCGCCAGCGTGAGTTATTTTTCTGCTAAATAAGTATGAATAATGATATCGACCGGATGCTGTTCACCATTAATACAATGAATTGTATTTTCCGAAATTTTCAGAATCGGCCAGGTAATCAGCTGGCAATTTTCACGCTGTAGGGCAGCATAATAATGATCTGATTTCAGATAAATTTTACCGGAAGATGCAAGATTTGGCATTAACTGGCGTCTTAGCCACAAATTCTGCACCTGATTTTCTAAAAACCGCAGAGAGAGTAGGCTTTTAATCCGGTTGTTAAATAAGCGGCGATTTTTACCAATCAATGGATGATTAATAATTCGTTGCAGAATTCGGTCGGAACCGGGCAGTACAAAAGCTGGATTAATCTGGAAAACTTTCACCGAACGGGCATGTTGACTGATCTTATCCAGCTGGCTCACGGTAAACTGGTCAGTGCCAATAATCGCAATATCTTTATCTGCATAATCCAATTCTAGCAGTTCGGAAGAGGGTGCTTTAATTCCAGTAAACTGCTGAAAATGTTCGGGGCGATTTTCAAAAATACCAGCGTGTGGATCCTGCTTGGTAGACATTAGAATTCCTTGAATTTATTTAATAATTAATTTTCTTTGTATGAGATATAAACAAAAACTCAAGCCAGGGTAAAGTGAAAAATTTAACTTAGACAGTCATCTATTTGACCAAAATATAAAATCTGACTTTATTGAAGACTGAATGGATTTATATGCAATCCAAAAGGAATGACTTTTAACTTGACGAGATCGACGAAGGAAATAAAGTTGAGTTATTTGTCAAAGAAGAAGCAGTTTAATGGTGTAGTCGATAGAAATGATTTTACTGGGATGTTTCTTTTAGTCATTTATCTTTAAAGATGAAAAACATCTACCCATTGCTGAGAATAGGTAGATGCAACTCTCATTTACTAACCGTTTTTTATTTGCATCAATAGCTCAAAGTTGTGCAGACGTTTGTCAGTGTCATAGATGTCACAAGTAAAGATAAACTCATCCACATCATATTTGGCTAAAAGCGATTCTAGCCCAGCTTTAACGGTTTCTTTGGAACCGACCTGAGCCATGGCAAAAAAATTATCGACTGACATTTTTTCCGGCGGCGACCACAGACCTTTCATGGAGTCAATTGGTGCTTTAAGTTTCAGGCTTTGTCCACGAATCAGTGATAAAACCCGCTGATAGGCACTAGTCGCTAGATATTCTGCTTCTTCATCAGTATCTGCGACACAGGTCGGTACACCCATCGACACATAAGGACGATCCAGGTATTCAGAAGGTTCAAAGTTTTCACGATAAAGCTGAATGGCCTGACCCAGCATACGCGGGGCAAAATGCGAAGCGAAGGAATAAGGTAGACCAAGTTTCGCCGCTAATTGTGCACTAAACAGGCTGGAACCTAAAAGCCATACGGGTACGTGCGTACTTTGACCTGGCGTCGCTACGATACGCTGATGTGGTTCTGGATCTTTAAAATATTGCAGAATTTCCAGAACATCTTGTGGAAACTGATCTTCGGTTTCCTGACGGCCACGACGCAGGGCACGCATGGTCATTTGATCGGTACCTGGAGCACGGCCCAGACCCAGTTCAATCCGGTCCGGATAGAGCGTCGCCAATGTGCCGAACTGTTCAGCCACGACCAGCGGTGCATGGTTGGGCAACATAATTCCGCCAGAGCCTAAAGTTAGGGTTTTGGTATTCGCCAGTAAATAGCCTAAGAGAACTGCGGTTGCTGAACTGGCAATGCCATCCATATTATGATGTTCTGCCAGCCACATCCGGCGATAACCCAATTTTTCTGCTGCTTGGGCAAGTTCCAGCGCATGGTTTAGCGCGAATTGAATAGTCTTGTCGTCACGAACAGGAACCAGTTCGAGTATAGAGAACTGGGTATCGTTAAGCGTACGCATAGTATTACTCTTAAATAGACATCTCTAAAAGCATACGACTTTAGAAGGCGTTTGTATATCGAAAAAAATCGATATAAGTGTAAACCAAAAGATAAAGATAAAAAATAAAGGCAAAAAAATAAGCATCCGAAGATGCTTATAAAGGAGGAAAGAATAAGGGGAGAGAATCTTAACGACGACGGTTGTTATAGCGATAATCGTTATAACGGTAGTTACGAGAAGAGTTATAGCGACGTTCGCTGCGGTCATCATAACGACGGTCTTCGCTGACTTTCTTACCTAAAGCTGAACCACCTGCTGAACCCAGTGCCGCACCGATATAACCACCGTTGGTGCCTGCCATGTTTCGGCCAACTGCATAACCTGCACCGCCACCTAAAGCACCACCGATAATCGCACCATTACGGTCACGTTTATTTGCTGCTACTGCGGCACCCGCACCACCACCAATCGCTGAACCGATTGTTGCACCAGTAGTACCGCCCATTTTATTGCCTACTGCGGCACCAACGACACCACCCAAAGCAGAAGCTAAAGCTGTATTGGTTGTATTGCCTGCATTGGCAGCTGTCATACCCATGGCTGAGGTTGCTACGACAGCGATCATTAGAGATTTATAGTTCATGAGGACACCTTTTATATATCTAGCTATATTTTGTTGATGAGATAAATTTAATCTAGCAAGCGCAAAACAGCATGAAGGCAGTGTTGGCGAATTGTGATTTTTATCTCCTTAATTTATTCATGATGTGGACAGGATAATTCCATGTATTAATGAAAATTCACGTATTAAAGCCACAATAAAAAAAGCACCAAAAGGTGCTTTTCATGTTAAATGTAGCGTCTGGTCTAAACTGCCTGAGCGCAAATTAACGGTAACGTTTTTTCCAGTGTTTAGAGCGTTTTTCAGCTGCTTTATCTTTTGCAATCTTGTTACCTAGTGCAGCACCACCGGCAGCACCCAAAGCTGAACCGATATAACCGCCGTTAGTACCGCCCATATTTTTACCTACGGTATAACCTGCACCGCCGCCTAGAGCGCCACCAATGGCAGATTCAGTCCGGTTTTTTTTGCTGCTTGCAACCGCTGCACCGCCAGCACCACCTAAAGTAGCACCAATGGTTGCGCCGGTATTACCGCCCATGTTTTTACCTAATGCTGTACCTGCAACACTACCTAAAGCACTTGCTGCTGCAACACGCGCTGTACTGTCGGCATGTGCGTTTACGGTCATCATTGAACCAGCAGCTAAAACTGTACTCATTAAAAGTGCGTTGAGTTTCATGTCATCACTCCGTGTCCATCTACAGGACTGTAGTTATTTCGATGCGGAAAATGTAACAAATCATGCCCAAAACAATATGAAGATGTTTCTTCATAATTCCCTGCTTTATTTGGCGAATTGTAAAATCGGCAAGAAATAAGAATAAGATCGACTATAAAAAAAGCAATTCCACTGTTTTTAATCATATTTGTTAACAAATGCTGTAGAGCATGAATGATAGCAACGCGGACTTACTCAATAATGATGTTCATTAGAAGCCAGAGTCGTTAAACTAGGCGCAATTTTTTGATTTCGCTGTGCTAAATCGGTTTTTAGTCACAGCCTATGTTTGAGATTTTTTAAAAAATGAAAGAATCGTTACGTTTACGATTAGACCAACTCTCTGACCGCCATGAAGAATTGACCGCATTACTGGCTGATGTAGAAGTCATTTCTGATAATAAGCGCTTCCGTCAATTGTCACGTGAGCATAATGACTTAACAGAAATTACCAATGTCTGGACCAAGTATAGACAGGCTGAAGAAGACATCGAAACGGCTCAGGCCATGCTGTCAGATCCGGACTTTAAGGAAATGGCACAGGAAGAAATTAAAGAGAATAAAGCTTTAATTGAATCGCTTGAAGCAGACTTGAACATCTTGATGATTCCGAAAGATCCGAATGATGCCAACTCGGCTTATCTGGAGATTCGTGCGGGAACCGGTGGCGATGAAGCAGCGATTTTCTCTGGCGATTTATTCCGTATGTATAGTAAATATGCGGAAAACCAAGGCTGGCGTATTGAAATCCTCTCTGAAAATGAAGGCGAACATGGTGGCTATAAAGAAGTCATCTGCCTGATTAATGGTGACGGGGTTTACGGTCGTCTAAAATTTGAAAGTGGTGCGCATCGTGTACAGCGTGTACCAGCGACCGAATCACAAGGCCGTGTGCATACCTCAGCATGTACCGTTGCGATTCTTCCTGAAATTGATGTCGATACCTCGGTTGAAATCAACTCATCTGATTTGCGCATTGATACCTATCGTGCTTCAGGTGCAGGTGGTCAGCATGTTAACAAAACCGATTCTGCAGTACGTATTACTCATATTCCAACCGGCACCGTAGTGGAGTGTCAGGAAGAGCGTTCACAGCATAAGAACAAGGCCAAAGCGATGGCACTGCTGGTATCACGTTTGGAAAATGCCAAACGTGCAGCAGCAGATGCAGCAACCTCGGAAATGCGTCGTGACCTGGTGGGATCGGGTGATCGTTCGGAACGTATCCGTACTTATAACTATCCGCAAGGTCGTATGACCGATCACCGCATTAACCTGACTTTATACAAGCTGGATGCCGTGATGGAAGGTGATTTGACCGAATTGCTGGATAGTCTGCATCGCGAATATCAGGCGGATCAGTTGGCCATGCTTGCACAGCAGAATGGTGGATAATGAATATTTTACAAGCCTTGGCTTTACGCGGCGAAGCTGAAAGTTACGAACGTCAGGAAAATGCCTGGTTATTGGAACACATCACCAAGATTGATTCATTTGATCTGCTGATGAAAAAGGATCAGGAGTTAACGCCGGAACAGGAACAAGCGTATAAAGACGGGTTGGCGCGTATTGCTGCCGGTGAGCCTTTGGCTTATGTCACTGGTTCACAGCCATTCTGGACTTTGGACCTCAAAGTGACCAAAGATACCTTGGTGCCACGTCCGGATACTGAAGTACTGGTTGAGACGGTATTGAAGTTAGACCTGCCTGAAGATGCCCGTGTGGTAGATTTGGGTACAGGTACTGGCGCAATTGCCTTATCACTGGCATCTGAACGTTCTAACTGGACAGTAACGGCTTCCGATATCTACGAGCCTACGCTTGAGGTGGCGAAATATAATGCGGAACAACATGATATTGAGAATGTAGAATTCGTTCTAGGTTCATGGTTGAAACCATTTGGCCGTCAATTCTTTGATGCCATTGTATCGAATCCACCCTATATCGATGCTGATGATGTGCATATGCAGAATCTGGCGACTGAACCGGAACGTGCGCTGGTGGCAGATAAAAAGGGGCTGGCCGATATTGAAATGATTATTCTGCAAGCCAAGAAGCATTTGACTGTCAATGGTTGGGTGGTGCTTGAGCATGGTTATGATCAGGCAGACGCCGTACAACATCTATTTAAACAGGCGGGTTATAAGCAAGTCCGCACGGTTAAAGATTATGGCGGGAATGATCGCGTAACTTTGGGTCAATGGCCACATTAATCTGTCATCTATCTTTATAAAAAAGCGACCGATGTGGTCGCTTTTTTATTGGATTTTTTCTTTATAAATTCCTGACTGCATCTGAAACCTTAAGTATTTTGAATGATATGACGCCAACGCAGTATAACTAAAAACAAAAAAGCGATGCCAGAGCACCGCTTTCGAGGAATACTTAAAAAAGAATTACATTGGATAGTCTTGTAGACAGTCATAGACTTCTACCTGATCCAAACTGCCAGTTTCCATTGCCAGACAAAGTGCCACAACTTTCAAAGTGTCTGCCAGAGATCTTTCATCTTTCAAGGCAATACCTTGTTGTAATTCATTGATACGTTCTGCCGGAATTTCAAGGGCCTGAGCCGCTTCCACAGCATCTACCTGATTAAAGAAGTGCAGAATTGCATCTTTCAGTTCTGCATCCGATGCATTTAAAATCCCTTGATTCAACTGTTCTGTGATCAGATCAGTCGAAGAAAATAAAGCTTTAGAGAAGTTTTGGACAAGATTTTGCCCAAGCACATCAGTCATCTTTAACATGGAGATACCTTCAACTAGAAAGGAAAATGGAGAGTACAGCCAATAGCAAAAGTGCTATAAATTGAATGAAAAATAATCTATTCTCGGGTAAATTGCAAAGCTTTCCGCGTGACTGTGTAGTCCTGCTAATATATGTTTTAGGGCTTGAAATATATAATCATAATAAAAATAAATGCTTAGAATCCAAGTGTTTTTCGGTAATATTTTTAAAGTCTAAGTTTATATAAATTATCTAATATTATTTTGTCGATACGCGCCTGGACTGACGCCAGTCCACTTTTTGAATGCACGATGAAATGCACTGGATTCCTGAAAATTAAGCTGATCGCTGATCTCTTGTAAACTTTGTTCAGTACGGGTCAGTAACTCAATGGCGGTATCCCGGCGTATCTCATTTTTTAACTGTTGATAGCTGACACCTTCACTTTTTAAACGCCGTTGCATGGTCGCTTCAGACATATTCATTTTTAAGGCCAGTTCATTCAGTTCCAGCCATTCTGCTGGTGAAACCTGTAGCAATTGTCGGCGAATCTGAGTGCTTAAAGCATAGGGATTTTTAAAACGTACCAATAAATTTTGTGGGGTTTGCTGAATAAACTGATACCAGGACTGAGTATCCTGTTTAATCGGCAGTTGCAGATAGCTGGCATCAAATTGCACATAGTTTTCGCTGGCCTGATATTCAATCTGTTCACAAAACCGGACTTTGTAATCGAAATCATCCAGTGGTGCTGCACATTTCAATTGAATCTGATTAAGCAAAATCCGTTGTCCACTTAACCAGCAGATCAGGGTATGAATCAGCATCAGATAAGTCGCATAACTAAACATGCGTTTGATTGCTTTTAAATCATAAATTACGATATAGGCATAGTGTTCCTCAACCATGAGCGTGCTTTGCAGATCGTCCAAAACCAGGTTGAGAAATTGCAGAATGTGTTGCACGGCTTTTTCCAGTGTATCTGCCTGCATAACCATTTTCGAAAGCAATTTAAAACTGCCACGACGCATGGCATGACTGTCCATGCCAAAAAATTCGTCATTCATGCTGTCTGCAAGTACAGTCCATAATTGGGCAAATTGGCTAACGGATACGCGTGCCTTGGGAGCATTCAATACTTCTGCTGGGATATTGGCTTTTTTCAGAATGGCAGGGATATCAAATTGCAGCCGTTTGGCATCCAGCAATGCTTCGTTCACCAGGTCAATCGAGATGGTGCCTTTGCTATATTCCAGTGCAGGCTTATGCATATTCAGTCTGACATCCTTGTTTTCATTGTCCAAATACATCATGCAAGATGCAATATTTGGAAATTGTACAGAATAAAAACTCTGTTTACTCTGCATATTAAGTCGTATCTGAAATAGAAAAATCGCTAGGAAATAAACATGAACATTCAGGGAAAAGTTATTGTGATCACTGGTGGTGCCTCAGGTTTGGGTGCAGCTACAGCGACTCATTTGGTTGAACACGGTGCTAAAGTGATTCTGGTCGATATGAATCAGGAGCAGGGTCAGGCATTACAGCAGCAACTGGGCTCACAGTCTGAATTTGTACAGCTCGATGTGACCGATGAACAGACAGTTGAAGCTTTCTTCGCTCATGTTGAAAGCACATATGGCCAACTGAATGGTTTGATCAACTGTGCCGGGATTGCGCCATCCGCCAAAGTATTGGGTCGTAACGGCATCCATGAATTGGCAATGTTCCAAAAAGTGCTGAATATTAATGTAAACGGTACTTTTAATATGTTGCGTCATGCGGCGGCTTTAATTGCAAAATATGAGCTGCAAGCTGGTGAAGAAGAACGTGGCGTGATTGTGAACACCGCTTCGGTTGCCGCTTATGACGGCCAAATTGGTCAGACTGCCTATGCGGCTTCTAAAGGTGCAGTAGTCGCAATGACTTTACCTCTGGCACGTGAACTGGCCCGTGAAGCGATCCGTGTCATGACCATCGCGCCGGGCATTATGGAAACTCCGATGCTGAAAGGCATGCCGCAAAATGTCCAGGATGCTTTGGGGCAAATGGTGCCGTTTCCACCTCGTCTGGCAAAACCACAGGAATTTGCCCAGCTGGTGGGACATATTTTTGAAAATAGTTATTTAAATGGTGAGGTCATTCGTCTGGATGGCGCAATCCGTATGCAGCCTAAATAAGTCTTCGATTTATATAGGACATGATGATTTGCACATCTGTAAATTTCTCATTGAATTTAAATGAATTTGCTCAAGCATGCATTTTCTTTTGAAGGATCAAAAGAAACAAAAATCCTTTGCGAAACTGAAGATACATCCCTGTATCTCAGTTTCGCAGGCGACATCCATGCCGCCTTATCCGACGTGCCAACGATCTCAATAGTAAAAAGCTTGAAGTAAATAAAATAGATATAGAAAGGGAAGTTCAATGATTTTAAATGACGAACAAAAAATGATTCAGGACATGATGCGCAATTATTCGCAGCAGAAACTGCAACCGACAGCGGCCCTACGCGACAAAACTGCACAATTCCCAGCACAAGAACTTAAAGAGCTTGGTGAGCTTGGTGCATTGGGTATGACAGTGGCTGAAGAATGGGGTGGTGCAGGTCTGGATTATGTGTCACTGGTCTTGGCGCTAGAAGAGATCGCCGCAGGTGATGGTGCAATCTCAACTATTATCAGTGTGCAGAATTCTTTGCCTTGTGGCATTACCCAGCGTTATGGCACAGAAGCACAAAAACAGCAGTATTTAACCAAACTGGCAACAGGTGAATGGCTCGGCTGCTTCTGTTTGACAGAACCTCAGGCCGGTTCGGATGCCAGTTCGCTGGAGTGTAAAGCCGAACGTGATGGTGATGAGTGGGTGTTAAATGGCACCAAGCAGTTTATTACCACAGGGAAACATGCACAGATTGCATTGGTCTTTGCGGTGACTGATAAAGCGGCGGGGAAAAAAGGTATTTCATGTTTTCTGGTGCCGACCGATGCACCGGGTTATATCGTGTCACGCCTAGAAGAGAAAATGGGTCAGCATTGTTCGGATACCGCGACCATCGTTCTGGATAACTGCCGGATTCCTGCTGCCAACCTGCTAGGTCAGGAAGGTGAAGGCTATAAAATTGCCTTGTCAAATCTTGAATCGGGTCGGATCGGCATTGCAGCACAATCAGTCGGTATGGCGCGGGCTGCACTAGATGCTGCGGTAGAGTATGCCAATCAGCGTAAATCCTTTGGGGTGGAACTGGTTCAACATCAGGCAGTAGCATTCCGGCTTGCCGATATGGCCACTCAGATTGAAGCGGCGCGACAACTGGTCTTGCATGCTGCAACCTTAAAAGATGCAGGCTTGGCATGTTTAAAAGAAGCATCGATGGCAAAACTGTTTGCATCCACCATTGCAGAGCGAGTCTGTTCAGATGCGATTCAGATTCATGGTGGCTACGGCTATGTGTCGGATTTTCCGGTTGAGCGAATTTACCGTGATGTGCGAGTAAGCCAGATTTATGAAGGTACATCAGATATTCAACGACTGGTGATTGCGCGTGAGGTGTGTCAACGCTGATTTTTAATTTAAAAAAACACACTTTGATTGATGTTCAAATCCGGCACTTACATTGATGGATATGGAAATTGCAGGGATTCAACTGAACATGATGATCTAAAGACATACAGTGCGAATAATCGAAAAATAAGCCTTATTCATGTTCTAGTCCTAGGGCATGAATGCAGATTTAAAAAAGTATGCTGATGGAATCAGCAGGAACAACAAATACAAATGGATAAACTCAGGCAAGGTTGCCTGAAAACTACAATAGGAAAGAGGTTGTCGTCATGAAGACACTAGAGCAGGCATATGCTGATTTTAATTTTGAAAATATGGTTCAGGAACATCTGGTTGGAAACGCAGATAGTATTAATGCTTATACCGAATGCTGTGGTCGCTACTTGGGTCAAAACCGAACTGCACTGATTTGGGAAGGTAAAAATGGAGACGCAGAGCAGTGGACCTTTGAACAGCTGGCCGTGGCTTCAGGACAGCTGGCCAATTATATGCATGCTCTGGGTTTAAAGGCCGGCGACTGTATTGCAGGATTACTGCCAAGAACACCAGCACTCTTAATTACCATATTGGCCGCCTGGCGGATCGGTGCCATTTACCAACCTTTATTTACTGCCTTTGAAAGCAAAGCCATTGAACATCGCATCAGTACCGCTGGCACCCAGTTGATCGTTACTGATGAAGAACAACGACTGAAACTCCATGATCTCAATGTCCCGAATATTCTGACTGTGCATCAGGCAGTAGCAGATGATTATCAAGATGCGGACTTCTGGACAGTCTTACAGCAACAACCGGAAAAGTTTGAACCGGTAAGTTGCCAGTTTAATGATATTTTCCTGATGATGTTTACTTCAGGCACCACAGGCTTGGCAAAATCGGTTCCTGTACCTTTAAAAGCGTTGTTGGCCTTTAAAGGCTACATGCTACACGCCGTAGATCTGCGAGATGAAGACTCCTTCTGGAATCTGGCAGACCCGGGGTGGGCCTATGGTCTGTATTACGGCATTGCAGGGCCGCTCAGTTTAGGGCACAGCATCATCATGGACGAGCGCGGTTTTAGTGTCGATAACGCTGTACACATCATTCAAAAATATCAGGTCAGTAATCTGACCGGTTCACCCACTGCATTTCGCATGTTCTTTGGCTTTAAAGAAAAATTTGATGCAGCCATTAGTTCACATTTACGTGTCGTCAGCAGTGCAGGTGAGCCGCTCACACCTGAAGTGATTCAGTGGTTCAATCATGATTTAAATGTGAATATTTATGATCAGTATGGACAGACTGAACTCGGTATGGTGATCGCTAATCATCATGCTTTAGAACATCATAAAAAAGTCGGATCAGCTGGTTTTGCCATTCCTGGGCATCGCTTTGCGGTATTAAACAAAGAGCATCAAGAAGTCGAAAAAGGCGGGATTGGAACCTTGGCAATAGACTGTTCAGCTTCACCTTTGATGTGGTTTGAAGGCTATGCCAGACATAACCGCAAGTCATTTGTCGGGCAGTATTATTTAACGGGTGATACCGTGAAACTGAATGAACATGGCGGTATTGACTTTATTGGGCGTGCAGACGATGTCATTACAACCTCAGGATATCGGGTTGGACCTTTTGATGTAGAAAGTACCTTGCTGGAATGTGAAGAAGTACTTGAATCCGCAGTCGTTGGTAAGCCAGATCCAGAACGAACAGAAATTGTGAAAGCCTTTGTGGTACTTAAATCAGCCTATCCAGCCACTGAGGATTTGATGTTGAAACTGCAAAGTTATGTACGTTCACGCTTATCCAAACATGCCTATCCGAAAGAGATTGAGTTTGTAGAGGCTTTGCCTAAAACATCGAGTGGCAAGATTCAGCGCAATTTACTCAAACAGCAGGAAGTTGCCAAACTTCAAGAGATGAAGCGAGTCAGTTAATTTTTCAAATTAATTGTTCGATTGAATGCTAAAAGGCTGCCATAGCAGCCTTTTGGTTTTTTAAGAAATAAATCTGCTACTTAAATTTTAATCAGATATTGAGCTGATTTTCCCGAACTTATATTTTTAAGAGAGCAGATTAAGGCAAGCAAAAATTATAATTTTTTATGTCATTACAGTAAAATTACATTAATATTTAAAATTAAATATATCAAAAATTTAGCCTCTTAAGATAAAGAGGCTAAATCTCGTTACTTACCAGATATTACTTTGTAGATTCACTTTTTGATGTTCTGCATGCGGTTCGCCCGCTTCGCCGGTAACACCGCCTTTTAAGGCTTTAAAAAGCTGGGTAACTTTGTTATCTGTAACATTCCAGTATTCTGCGCTGACTGCTTCAGCAATCAATACCCGTACGGTCGGATCATCCTTGCCTTCAAACCAGTTTTCTGCCCACGGATTCCACAACTGTTCAATCAGAATGCGGTCAGTACTGATCTGGGCATGAGCACTGATCGACACATAGATACCATCTGATGGTTTTGCAAAAGACAGGCCAATTTGACCACGGCCAGTTTCTGCTGCTTTGACCAGATCATTCGTGTTACGTAGGATGAAATATAAGTTTTGACGTTCGTTCATCTGTTCGGAGTTCAGCATGGTCATCGGCTGGGAGTGTATTTCATGTGTATCATTTAAATGGCTGATCATGGTGTAACGGACATCCTTGATCAATTCCCATAATTTTTCACGATTATCATGTTGAGTATTGTTATGCTCGGTCATGTATGTTCTCCATACGATTTTATGAAAGCTGAAAAAATTGCTTGGTATTTTCAGATTAATCATATTTAGAGACAGATGCCTTAGGTCTCACTGAACTCATACATTTTCATACTCAAATACAGGCAGAGACTACAGAATTGCTAAACAAGGCTGCTCTATTTACAGGGTAATTCAATAGCAAAGATTTTAAAAACTTCAGGTCTGACACCTTTTATAAATGAGAAAGAGCTGTTTGCCGGAACCGTTGAATTGAGGTGATTCAAAAAAATCTTGCCAAGCCATAGCGGCTGCAACTTGATACCGAGCGTTTAGCTGATATGCTATTTGGCTCAACGATTGCCGAATAATTTATTGATGTGCTGTGAATTGACTGTGAGATTGATATTCCAGAGATTTATCAGTCCTTAAAAACTTCAGTAAAGTTAATTTTACGATCATTGTTAAAAATTTTTGAAACAAGGAAAGACGTTGTCTACATTTAACATGGATGCCATCTCCCCAGAATTTGAACTCACTGATGCTGAATTGCATCTATATAGCCGTCAGATTCTTCTGGATGGCTGGGATATTGACGCTCAAGAACGGTTAAAATTTTCTAATGTCTGCATTATTGGTTGTGGTGGGATTGGCTGTGCACTGGCAGAACTTCTGGCACGCGCAGGTGTGGGGAAAATTACCCTGATCGATCCGGATACCATCGAGATGAGTAATTTACAGCGACAACTGGCATTTATGCCGCAGGATCTTGGATTTTATAAGGCAGAAATTCTGGCGAAACGACTGGGTCAAATTAATCCGAATGTACAGGTTGAATATATCAATCAGGCCTTAACGGCTGAAAATGCAGTCCATATTATTGAGCATCAGGATCTGGTACTGGATGGCTGTGACCAGTTTGCCACACGCTATCTGGTCAATCAGACCTGTGTACAGCTAAATGTGCCATTACTCAGTGCGTCTGCGATTGCCTTGCAAGGGCAGCTGTTTATGGTCGAAGGGGATTCCGCCTGTTATGCCTGCCTGTTCCCGCCAGAAAATCAGGCCGATGAAAGTCTGCGCTGTGCAGATTCCGGTGTACTTGCCACCACACCGAATGTGATGGCCAGCTTACAGGCACATCATGCCTTGTTATATCTGGGATTGGGCCAGATGCCACTTCGACAAAAGCTGTTGTTGTGGGATGGTATGAGTTTTAAGCAGCGGATTCTCACTTTCGAAAAAGATACAGATTGCCCAATCTGTCAGGCAAGATAAGCCTGCAAAGTGAATTTTTTTTGCTACACTGCGTTTAATTAATTTTTCCTAAGACATTATGAAAAACAATATCTGGTTAGATGGAATGCGTTCAGTTGCCCGTATGGGAGAAACAGCAGTCGTTGCGGCAAAGGCGGGCTTTAAATATGCCACTGAAAAGCCGAGCAATGCCAAACTGATGCGTGAAACTTTTGAATCCTTAGGTTCGACTTATATCAAGCTTGGTCAGTTTATTGCCAGTACGCCGTCGCTGTTTCCACGTGAATACGTTGAAGAATTTCAAGGCTGTCTGGATCAGACACCACGCTTGCCGTTTAGTTATATCCAGCAAGTTTTAGCCTCTGAATTTGCAGGGCGTAATCTCGACGAAATCTTTGCATCGATTGATGAAACGCCATTAGCCTCTGCATCTATTGCACAGGTACATGCAGCCAAACTGGTGTCTGGCGAAGATGTCGTGATTAAGGTACAAAAACCCGGTGTGGAGACCATTTTGTACACTGACCTGAATGTACTGCATTGGGCAACCAAGTTGCTGGAAAAAGCAGTCCCGAAAGTCAAGTTTGCTTCACTGGCTGATATTGTCGAAGAAATCAAAACCCGTATGGTGCGCGAAGTCGATTTTATCGAAGAAGCCCAGAATCTGGATGATTTCGTCAATTACCTGAATATCACCAACAATCAGGCAGCGACTGCACCTAAGGTTTATCATCAATATTCGACCCGTCGTGTGCTCACCATGCAACGTTTATACGGTGTGCCTTTGACAGATTTTGAAGTGGTCAAAAAAGTATCTAAAGATCCATCTCAAGTACTCATTACCGCGATGAATACCTGGTTTGGCAGCTTGATGATGTGTAACAGTTTCCATGCCGATCTGCATGCAGGCAACCTGATGCTACTTGAAGATGGCCGTGTCGGTTTTATTGATTTCGGTATTGTCGGTCAGCTCAAGCCTGAGGTATGGACTGCCTGTATGGCATTTATGGATTCATTGCAACATACCAATTATGAGCTGATGGCGCAAAACATGCTGAAAATGGGTATGACCGCTGTGCAGATTGATACCAAAGTTTTGGCTGCTGATTTGGAACGTTTATTTAGCGGTGTATTGATGGCGGATCCGCAGGAATTGTTAACGTCAAATCCTGCTGACCTGAACGATATCATGATGGATATGGTGGCTGTGGGTGAACGTCACGGGATCCGCTTCCCGCGTGACTTTGCCTTGCTATTCAAGCAAATGCTGTATTTCGATCGTTTCATGCGAATTCTGGCGCCGTATACCGATATCTATGCCGATCAGCGTTTGCAGATGGTGCAGAGCATGGATCCGAATCTGCTGTTAAAGCATTAATCTTAAACCCATCTAGACTTGGAAAAATCCCCCTAAATCCCCCTTTTTAAAGGGGGACTTTAAAAGCTCCTCCCTTTGTAAAGGAGCTTGAGAGGGATGTGGTCAGTATTAAATTCTCGAGCAATCCAATGGACGCCATTATTATTGAAGGTTTAAAGGTTGAGACAGTCGTGGGCTGCTTTAACTGGGAGCGTCAAATTATTCAGCCTCTAATGCTGGATTTGACCATTCAAACCGATTTAGAACAGGCATCAAACTCAGATGCACTTGCAGATACGCTGAATTATGCAGAAATTTGTGAGATTTCCAGCAAAGTCATTCAAGACGCCAAGCCTGAATTGATTGAACATGCAGCAAAGTTAGTGCTGAATGCACTTTTTACTACCTTTACAGCAATTGAATCGATTAATATTACGATCCGTAAGCCTGCCATTATCGCGCAAGCCAATTCTGTAGGGATACGTCTTGAACGCCACCGAAACGATTTTCGCCCTAGCATTAGCGAGTAATTGTCATCCTCAGCAACATTTTCAAGCTGCACAGCAACGTATTTCTGAATGGGGAGAAGTTCAGTTTTCTCCCATTTATATGATTCCTTGCCGCGATGGCATCGGCGCAGATTACTGGAATGCAGCGTGTTTATTGCGAAGTTCGGTGTCTAGTGAAGGCCTGATTGAGCTGCTCAAACAGCTGGAACAGGCATCAGGGCGAGTACGTCCATCTCATCAGATTACTTTGGATGTTGATTTGATTGCCTGGGGATTAGATCTTCAACATATGCAGTTTAATGAAAAAAAGTTGCCCTTGGCTCTGGATGTGAAAGTGCCTATGTTTGATATCTGGCATGATGCTATGTTCGAACATGGATCACATAGCTTCCCAACAGTTGAACAGCTGATTTAAATCAAATCACCTAATTTTTTGCTAATACATTTTATCCAGTAAGAATAATTAACCCGCCTGATCAAGCCAGATCAGGCTTTTTTATGATGCAATTTTTTGTTTTTAGATGAAAAGAAAAATTCGGATAAGATGGTGCAGGTGGAGTTTGGGAATCATTTAAAAATGAAAATATTGGAAATTGTGGTTTCGGTCATTTTAATTCTTGGAATTCTTTATGTGATCCAACAGGGAATTAATATTTGATTGATTTAAAGCTCTGAAATGTATTTTAAGATCAATAAAAATCCTCAAAGTATCAAGAAATGAATCATCGCTCTTTCACTTTTTCTTGTTATAAAAAATAATCAGTAATACGATAATGATCGCCAAGATGGCAAGAATGATCGTAGTTTCCATAACAATACCTCTCAGGCATAAATCTTAAGTTTTAAGCATCTAAGTTAAAACCGAATATATATTAATTAAACTCAAGTTTTGTTAGAGCCGCTAGTTTTTTGAAAAACATTTTTCAGTGATGTTGATAGAAGAACCGCTCAATCCTATTCTGTGTCTAACTAAAAAATAAACACATATTTAGGCAACAGACACATTAAATAATGATCCGATCCAGGCACTGAATAACATGGCGATAATTCCCCAGAGCATCACCCGAACTGCACCTCTCCAGACGCTTACTCCACCGGCATAGCTTGCCAGTGCACCCATCATCCCCAGGCTTAAAACGCCAATCAGCATGACGCCTTTATCCAGATAGTGTTCCGGTAAAATCATGATTGAAATTAAAGGGAATAATGAACCTACCGTAAAGGCCATGGCGGAAGAAAATGCAGCGAGAAAAGGTTGGGCAGAGGTATGTGCTGAAATACCAATTTCGTCTCGAGCATGGGCATCCAAGGCATTATGGTTGGTCAGCTGTTCAGCGACCTGTTGTGCCAAAGCAGGTTCCAACCCACGCTGTATATAAATCGTTTTGAGCTCATTTAACTCATGGGTGGGATGGCGCTGGAGTTCGCGCTCTTCCATGAGTAGATCATTGGTTTCAATATCTTGCTGGGATTTAACCGAAATATATTCACCGGCCGCCATTGATGCGGCTCCAGAAATCAATCCGGCAACACAGGTCACCAATAAAATTTCTGTGGATGCTCCACTGGCTGCAATACCCACCACCAGACTGGTGACCGAAATAATCCCGTCATTTGCCCCCAGTACAGCTGCACGAAGCCAGCCCGCGCGTTCGATATAATGTTTTTCAAGATGGTATGAATGGCGCATAATGAAGCCCCTTTTTTATTATCATCATGATTATATTAAATTTAAGTCATGTATAGATAGTAGGATTGAATCGATCTGAAAATTATCTTGAATGATCAGCTCATCGTGCGCTTGGCTGAGCATTTTATCAATCCAAGATAAAATCGAAGTGAGATTCATAATTTCAAGAAATCAGACGCACTTGATACATAATTGATTTACGAATGGTAAAAATGACTAAAGCAAATCAAACATATCGAACAAAATAATAGCTGAGTGAGTTGGTTTAAAAAGAGAATTATCATGAAAGAAAAACATGAAAGCCATAAATGCTTGGTATGCGGCAAGCACTTTCTTCTGAAAAATCTCACCCCGATGGGAACAGTCAGACAAGTCATTACCGAAGAGATTGCCAAAGATATTCCAGGCTGGACACCGCAAGATTATATTTGCCAGGCAGATTTAACCCAGTACCGTATACAGTATGTACATTCATTATTAAGTTCGGAAAAGGGTGAAGTGACTGATCTTGAGTTTGAAGTGATTGATAGCATGCATCAGCATGAACTGATTACCAAAAATGTGGAAACGACCTTAGAGCAAAAGTGGACCTTGGGAGAAAGGCTCGCCGATAAAATTGCAACTTTTGGTGGAAGCTGGACTTTTTTGATTTGTTTTGCAATCTTCTTGGGGCTGTGGATTACGATAAATACTGTGGTGATGGTGACACAACCTGCCGATCCTTATCCATTTATTCTGTTGAATTTAATTCTGTCCTGTCTCGCGGCGATTCAGGCACCTATTATTATGATGAGCCAGAACAGACAGGAAGCAAAAGACCGCTTACGTTCGCAAAATGATTATCAGATCAACTTAAAAGCCGAACTGGAAATTCAGCATTTGCATGAAAAATTAGATCATCTGTTGCTGCATCAATGGGAACGGTTGGCGCAAATTCAGGAAATCCAGCTGGACCTGCTTTCTGAAATGAGCAAAAAAGATTAAAGGATGCTGTGGGGGACTCTCTATTATTTTATAGAGCTTATAAGTAATAAGATCGCTATATGCCTTGAGTTACTATTATCTCGCTCAAGATTTGACACATATTAAAAAGCCCACAAATGAGTGGGCTCAAACTGAAACCGTCTTATTTAAATAAAATAACTGGTTTTGGTCATCAACTTGGAAATGCCGGTCATGGCGATCTTGACTGGAACGGGTAAATCTACACCGCCAGCGTTTAACGCTGTATCCCGATGATGCAGTTCATCTTCATTCATCTGTTCCAAGATACGACGAGAACGTTCATCCTGCGGTGGCAACTGACTAATATGATGTTGTAAATGCATGCTGACTTGACGTTCTGTTTCAGCCACAAAACCCAGACTGTATTTATCGCCTGCGATCCCGGCAATTGCACCCATACCGAAGGAAAGACCGTACCAGACCGGATTGAGCAGACTGGTATGGCTATCCAGTTCTTTTAAGCGGTCTTCACACCAAGCCAGGTGATCCTGTTCTTCAATCGCTGCCTGTTCCATTTCGCGACGCACATTCGGGAGTTTCGCCGTCATGGCCTGACCATGATACAGCGCCTGTGCACAGACTTCACCACTATGATTGACCCGCATTAAACCTGCCACATGACGTGCATCACTGACCGTTAACTGCGTTTCTACCGGTTGGGCCGGATTTTCACGTTGTGCTGAGGTCGTGCCCGGGACTAGACTGCGTAATGCCTGGTCAAAAGAGTGAATCAGTTTATCGAGACCTGTATATTGACGCATGAATTAATCCTCCAAGGGTGCTTTTGCAGTTTTGATCATTGGTTTCAGCCGGTAAAGTAGCCAGAGAGTAAACAGGCCGCTTAATACTGCGGTAATACAAAAAAGTATTTTAAGATCAAGCTCTAGAACACTTAAAATAATAATAGAAAATATAGCAGAAGATACCATGAAAACGGCATTCAGAATGTTATTTGCTGCAACCACACGCGCACGATGTGAGCGGGGAGAATGCGCCTGCATCATGGCATACAGCGGTACGATATAAAAACCGCCACTCACCCCGAGTAAGGTCACTGCTAGCATCACATGATAATAGCTCCAGCCCTGCTGAAAAACTTCTGCTAGACCGATTAATGCACCTGTACGTTCCGGAACAAAAGCCAGACTCGCGGCCAGATACAGGGCAAAGATCACAAGACCGATTGCACCAAAAGGCACCATTTTAATATTGACCTGGCTGCCGCCAATTTTACGGCACAGGAAAGAACCTAGTCCGATTCCGACAGAAAAGAAAGTTAGCAACAGACTGGCGACATTTTCCGAGGCATGCAGATTTTGTAGTGTCAGCTGTGGAATCTGAGTCAGATAGGTGGCACCATAAAACCAGTACCATGAATTGCCCAGTAAAATGGTAAATACTAAAGGCAGGCCTTTGGCATATTTCAAGGTTTGCAAACTGGTACGAAAAAAGTTCCAGTCAACTTGCAGCTCAGGCGCGGGAATACTTTGTTTCAGGATATAGCGACTGGATATATAACCAATCAAGGCGATGCTGATGACGGTTAAACTGATCCAGATCAGGTTGCCGGCGGAAGCTGCAATGACTGCACCGCCCAGAATCATACCGAATAGGATTGCCAGAGAAGTTCCGGACTGAAACAGGGCATTGCCGGACATCAGTTCATTGGGTTTCAGCACTTCCGGTAAAATCGCGTATTTGATCGGGCCAAAGAACGTGGACTGGGTTCCCATCAGGAACAGGGCAAATAACAGAATCCATAAATTACCCATGAGGAAACCGACAGTTCCCAGCAACATAATGGCAATTTCCAGAAGCTTGAGATAGCGAATCAGCTGTGAACGTTCGTATTTGTCGGCAATCTGACCGGCCGTGGCTGAAAAAATAAAATAGGGCAAGATAAACAGTAAAGCCGCCAGATTATTCAATGTGCTGATGCTGGCCGATTGCTGTTGAATCCAGCCATAAGTGATGACTAGCAGTAACGCCTGTTTAAATACATTATCGTTTAATGCACTAAAAAACTGCGTCAGAAACATCGGTAAAAAGCGCCGAGAAGCTAACAAATGTTCATTTTTGTTCATATAGGCCGTGCTACATTAAGTTTTATTAAGAAATGTCAGTTATGCGTAAACATTGAGAAAAATCATGTAAGATACTTTCAGCCATGTAAAGGTAAAAACCAATTAATTAAGCTCCTTAGCTTATATTTTTCGGTCAAATAATCAATTAAAGAATGTATTCGTTTAGAGTTTGCTATGCCTGCAAAGAAAAATTTTAAAAAAACGATGCTAAATCGCAGTATGGGGCCTCTCATACCACAGCATAGTGGTATGCAGCTGTGTATGAGCATCTTTTTTATGATGTTATCCCATCAGAGCATGGCACAAACAGAACAGCCCGAAACACCCGTGGCCATTTCTCAGGCAGAAATGGTGGACGAGCTATCTAAAGAAGCGATTCGTCAGGGTGTGGCCACGTCCGAAACGGAAGCGGAAGAAAAAATTGAAGAAGCCTTGGAACCGGAAGTACCAGTTGACAGTATGTTAATGCTGGAACAACAGCAAAATGCAGGATCTGGTCTGGGTGAATTTACGCCGATCGAGTTTGATGATCTGGAAGATCTGCCAGTACAGACTATTGATCAGAACATGGCCAATGAAATTTACCAGGTAGCCGAGCAAGCCAAACAGGAAGCACAAAACTATCGCAATACTCAGACCAGCGAAACGGTGGTGGCCGATATCAGCCAGCAAGAACTGCTGGAAATTAATCAGGCGCCGGTTAATGTCGACCAGTTGATGCAATCGATTCAGGCAGACAGCCAGATTATTGTGCAAAATAATGAAGCCGGATTGACCTTGCCAGAAGTGCCGGGTCAGTTGGTTGCTGAGGATGATAAACGTCCGAATCTGTTCAAACGGCTATTTTATAAAATCCGTCCTCCACGTCAGATCATGACCGCAAGAGTTCCTCGAATTAGTGCAGATGTGGTGATCATAAATGGGCAAGGTGTGGCGCAAAGCAACGGTATGCTGAATCGTAAAGATGTACCTGAAGGCCATCTGAATTTAAGAAATAATGTCAAAGCCAAATTATCCAGTTTTACCCAAGAGTCTTTTGGCGACTTTAATTCGGCTTTGCCGCAATTACGCACCTTGTCCAGACAGGCAGCGCAGGCAGTGGGTTATTATAATGCCCAGTTCAGGTTTGAAAAAATCTCTGACAGCCGGGTTCGAGTTTTTGTGACCCCGAATGAACCTGTCTTGATCAGCACTCAAAATATTGAATTTACTGGAGAAGGTGCGGAACAGCCACAATTCCAGGTCATCAGTCTTTTACCTGAACAGGAAGAAGGCGATATTTTCAATCATGGCAATTATGAAAAAACCAAGACACGGATTACTACTGCAGCCAATAACAATGGTTATTTTGATTCATTCTGGCGTCTGCATGATGTGAAGATTGCCCAGCCACAAAATACTGCCGATGTGAACCTGCGGTTTGAAACGGGTGAACGTTATAAATTAGGCAATGTCGAGTTCAGAATGAGCGATCCTGAAAAGGAATTTCCGCTGGACCGAGACGTACTGGAAAGCCTAGTCACCTGGACAGATGGTGCAGATTATACCTTCTGGCGGGTCAATAGTCTGGCCAACAATCTGACCAACTCACGCTATTTTAATTATACATTGGTGGATGCGATTCGCCCTGATCCGCTTGATAAAGAGCTGGAACTGGCACCCGATATTCAAAGCCTGATTGAAGAACAGAAACGGAGTGAAGATCAGGCTGCTACGATGCAACCAGCTCGCTCGGTATCCTCTTCTCAGGAAGTGACCCAGAATGTCGTGGATGAAGACCAGTTTGCCGGTAGCCGCGATCAGGAAAGCGCAAATTTAAGAACTTTACGGGTTGAGCAGCAAACCAAAGAGAATGAACAGGACCGTTTAAAAGTACAGGCACGGGAAGAGAAAAAGATTCCAGTGATTGTGACTTTAAATGCAGACCGTTTAAATAGTGCTGAAGTGGGTCTGGGTTATGGCACAGATACCGATATCCGTTTACGTGGTCAATATCGTCGTGCCATTGTGAACAAGCGTGGACATTCGTTTGATGCCAACATGGAGCTATCAGGTATCCGCCAATCCATTGATGGACGTTATAACATTCCCTATCACCATCCGCTGAATGACTATGTCAGTATTGTGGGGGGGTATGAGCGTGAAGAGCGTGAAGGTGTCGCACAGGGTGAAGGCCTGTTGATTGAATCGGCAGTCTTAGGTGCAGACCGGATTATCAAAAATCCACGTGGTAGCTGGCAACGGACTTTCGGCGCACGTTATCGTCTGGATCGCTTGAAGCAGGATGGTTCTGTCGACTTTAACCAGATTCCTGAAGCTTTTCGCTTTAATACCGAAGATGAGCAGCAATCCCTATTAGTCGGTTATGAAGTCTCACGTACCGAGAGCGATCGTCGGGTCAACCCAACCAAAGGCTTCAAACAGACCTATAAGATTGAACTGGGCAGTGAGGCTTTACTCTCTGATGCAGATATGGCCATTGTGAATGCGGGCTGGCGTTTTATCTATTCATTGGGTGAAAATGCAGACCATCAGTTTGTTGGGCGTGCCGACGCGGGTTATATTTTTACTCAAGATTTTGCCAAAGTACCGTATAACCTGAGATATTTCACCGGTGGTGACCAGAGTATCCGCGGTTTTGACTACAAGAGCCTTTCTCCGGAAATTGACGGCTTTAAAGTGGGCGGGCAGGCCTTGGGCGTGGCTTCATTAGAATATAATTATCAGTTTAAGGAAGGCTGGCGTGCTGCGGTCTTTGCAGATGCCGGAAATGCCTATAATAAAGAATTCAGTAATCCGACCGAATATGGCGCGGGTGTGGGTGTACGTTGGGCTTCACCGATTGGGCCAATACGTATAGATGTTGCGACTGGACTGTCTGATGACAATTATCCGATTCGTTTACATTTCTTTATTGGATCGCAGTTATAAAACATCATTTTAAAAAATAGTTATTTGGGTAGATCATGGTCGAGAACCAACCACAGCCAGAACAAGAACCACAAGATAGCGTTGTGCCGAAAAAGCGCCGTATATTCAGAAGCATCCTATTATCGGTGCTTTTTTCGCTGATTTTTCTGCTGTCTGTGCTGGCTCTACTATTTTCGACCAATCAAGGCAGTAAATTCCTGCTGGATCAAGTGCTAGAACGCCAGCAAATTATTCAATATGAATATGAAGGCGGTAATTTATGGCGCGGGATTATTCTTAAAAATGTGCTGGTCAGCCTGAAACCGGTCGATGTCAAAATTGATCGTGCTGATGTAAAACTGGGTTGGCGCGCGATTGTCAAAAAAGAAATTCATCTGACTGAGGCCGATGTCCTCAATCTGCAAATTATTAACAAGCGACCATCAACGGGCGAACCGTTCAAGTTTAATGCCATCCGTTTGCCTTTTATCTTGCGCGTTGATCATCTATTACTCGATCATTTGGTGATTAAAACCCAGACCAATGCAGTCGATTTTTATAATATCGAATTAAATGAGGCACTCTGGTCCGGCACCGAATTAAATTTTGAAGATTCCCGGATGGATATGGGCTATCTGTCGGTACGTGAAGCCAGGGGTAAAATGCAGTTTGAAGGCAAATATCCGCTAGATGCCACGGGCATCGTCAATCTGCCTTCTTTAAGAGACAGCCTGAATATTCATGATATTCAGGTGCGGGCACGCGGAACACTGGACACGATTCAGGCTGGCGTAGCAACCAATACGCCTGATTTATTAACCGGTTGGGTTATCGTACATCCTATGCGTCCTCAGGTACCGATGCGCGGCGAGTTGAAGTTCAAAGATTATCACTGGCCTATTCTGGCCGAACAGAAACTGTTTACCAAAGACGGTATTGCCGAGTTCAATGGTGATATCAAGCGTCTGAACCTGAATGTCCAGACTGATCTGATCGGGGAAAATATTCCGCAAGGCCAGTATAGTGCGGTGATGTATACCGATCTGGTCAATCAGCTGAATATTACCGATCTGAATGGTCAGTTGATGA
The DNA here is from genome assembly GCF_052078135.1 of Acinetobacter lwoffii. Classification (GTDB taxonomy): domain Bacteria; phylum Pseudomonadota; class Gammaproteobacteria; order Pseudomonadales; family Moraxellaceae; genus Acinetobacter; species Acinetobacter lwoffii_Z. The sequence continues at coordinate 110,129 of NZ_JBQGUZ010000004.1, read as the reverse complement.
AAGGTGCAGTTAGCCTTGCCGGGACAGTGGGCTGGAAAGATCGGGTCAGCTGGGATCTGGCTGGGCGTTTGAACGGGATTGATCCTAAACATGAGCGCATTCCGCAAGTCGTACAAGATTTCTTGCCGCCAAGTCTGGATGCGAATATTGCTTCTGTGGGTAACCTGGAAAATGGCCTGCACCTTACTGGACTGGTTGATTTCGACCGCTATGAAAGCTGGAATCTGAAGCTGGATCAAAATCCGGTCAAAGGCAATAAAGTACAACCGATGCTGTTAGATGTTGCCTGGAAAAATATTGATCGCGCCGTACCTTATGTGGGCTGGCTCAGCAGTCAGTCTGGCGATGTCAAATTGGCATTGGTCGAAGGTCAGCAGAATATTCATGTGGCGACTAAAGTCGAGCAGCATGAAGAAGGAATTCTACCTGCAGGCATGTACCAAGCCAAGCTCAATCTGAACAAAAATATCCTGAATGTCCCGAGCTTTAATTACAGCGCCAATGCAGCAGGCAGCTTAAGCGGCAATGCACGGATTGAACTGCCACAGGAAAAACGTCAGTTAAAATGGACCGCGGTATTAAATGCCAAAAATTTGAATACTCAAAGTATTGCCGCAGCTTCACCGGTAGATCGTTTGAATGGCCAAGTTAAAGCCAATGGTTATGCGCAACCGAATCAGCAGATTATTAAACTCAATAATGTCGACCTGACCGGACGACTGGCGGAGCAAAATGAAACTGTACGTTTGACCGGAAACAGCACCATTGCCTTGTTATTCCATAATGAAAAAGCGGGCGGCGGTTTTAAAGGTTATGCGGTCAATTATGATGGTGCTTTAAATGCCAGCCAGCTTAAAGCCAGTCAGGGTATGCTGAAACTGCGCGTTTCAGGCACCCCAGAAATGTTGAAGATAAATGAATTTCGTCATGATGGTGTGGCTGGCAAGATTAATGCCAGCGGTCTGGTCAATCTGGCGAATGGCATTGGCTGGGATATCAATGCATCCTTAATCCGCTTTAAGCCGCAATATTTTAATGCAAAACTCAAAGGCGAATTGTCAGGCAATGTGCAAACCCAAGGCGTTTGGTCAGATGCTTTAAAACGCATTCAGATTCAACGCTTAAATCTGGCCGGTATGCTGAATAACAAACCGGTACGTGGCACGGGTAATTTATCGGTCATCATTAATTCGAACCAGCGCGGTTTTGTACCACAGCAGTTTGAAGCCAATAACTTGTTCCTGTCTTATGCCAGCAACCAGATTCAGGCGACCGGTAATGCACAAAATCTCCAACTGAAAGTCAATGCGCCGGCTCTGTTTGAATTGTATCCAGGCTTAAGAGGTCGTGCGCAGGGCTATATCAATATGCAGGCGCAGCCACGATTGCAGGCTTCAGCCAACCTGTCTATCGACAACTTTGCCTTTAAAAACCTGTTTAGTGTGCAGAAAGTTCGTGTTCGCGGACAGTTGCCAACATCGCAAAGCACACCAACCTTATTGACCGCGACAATGGATCGCCTGCGTAGCGGTTCACGCGAGATTGTACGCGGTGAGATATCACTGGCCGGTACCCGTGCTGCGCACATTCTCAAAGTGCAGGCAGAAAACCGCCTGTCAAAATTCTTTGTGCAGCTCGCCGGTGGCTTTAATGCCCAAAATAACTGGCTGGGTCAGATTCAAAAAGGTGATTTCGACTCTTTACGTGCTCGTCTGGTGCAGCGTCAAAATGCAGCAGTGATTTATAACAGTGCTCAATCGGATCTGTTCATCGGTGCTCATTGCTGGATGAGTCAGCAAAGCCAGCTATGTTTTGATCAGCCGATTCGGGTTAATAAAACCCGTGGCAGTGCCTCTTTTGTTACCCAAAACCTTGATCTGGAAGATTTCAGTGCATTCCTGCCTGATGGATTGGCGTTGACGGGTAAAGTCAATGGTTATGCCAAGGCTGCTTGGGCACAAGGCGCCAAACCTAAAATCGACGCGCGTCTGGTGACGCGTAATGGTGTGGTAGGCCTATCTTCTGAAGATCCAGATTATTTGGGTTCTACCCTTAAATATGATGAAGTCGGGTTGGTCGCAAAAAGCGTGGCAGATGGCTTGCAACTTCGTCTGGATGTCAAAACACCAGATATCGGAACCGGCTATGCCAATGTCATCATTGATCCATATCGTGACAGTAAACCGATGCGTGGTGAAATTGCCTTTAACCAAGTACAGCTCAAGGTCTTTAAGCCATTTATTCAGGACATCCGTAATCTGGACGGGATCTTATCTTATGCTGGAAAAATTAGCGGAACTTTAACAGATCCTTTGCTTGAAGGTGAGGTTCGGGTCAAAGATGCGTCGATTAGCATGATCTCCTTGCCGGTGAATCTGACCAATGTACAACTGTATTCATCCATACGTCAGAATTCGGCTAGCATCAATGGCGCATTTAACAGTGGTCGTGGTGTGGGTAAATTAACCGGATCGGTCGACTGGAAAGGTGATCCGCGAGTGCAGTTAAAACTGCAAGGTGATAATCTGCTGATTCGTCAGGCTCCATTAATTACCGCTGTGGTGACACCTGATTTGACTCTGGATATGTACCCATTTAATAAAAAACTGAGTCTGAGTGGCACAGTCGATGTACCGCGTGCGCTGATTTCAATGCCTGAAGCCTCAGAACCTGTAGTCGGTTTATCTTCAGATGTACGTGTCGTACGTGAAGGTGATGATCAGCTGGCGATCTTGAAGTCTGCACGTCCTTGGGATATCCGGGCAGATGTCGCTGTTTCTTTAGGGAATCAGGTGATCTTCCAGGGCTTTGACAGTCGTATTCCGCTCTTGGGTCGGGTGAATCTGTCACAGCGTGGTCTGGAAACTGCAATGCGTGCCAATGGTGCAATCGGGGTATCACAACGAGTGAAAATCGAAGCCTATGGCCAAAGTCTGGACCTGAATCGTGCTATCGCGCGTTTTAATGGTGAACTTACCAATCCGACACTGGACATTGATACCAATAAATCGGTTCAGGGTAGTACAGTGGGAGTGCGCGTAACAGGGACTGCGTCGAGTCCAAGTATTCAGATTTATAATGATGCGGGCTTGTCAGAACAGGAAGCCTTGAATGCCTTGATTACCGGTCGTGTCAATGAAGGTGTATCTGGTTTAAGCCAGGCTGAAGGATTTAGATCCGATGTGAATAATACGATCGCTGCTGCTGGGATCAGTCTGGGCTTGGGTGGCACCCGCGCACTGACCAACCAGATCGGGCGCAGTTTTGGCTTAACTGGTCTAGCTCTGGATGCCCAAGGTACAGGAGATGATACCCAGGTTTCTGTGACCGGTTATATTACGCCTGATTTATATCTGCGCTATGGGGTCGGGGTATTCACACCAGTGAATAAGCTGACTTTACGTTATCAGGTAAATCAGCGTCTGTATCTGGAAGCGAGTCAGTCTTTAGAACGTGCGATTGACTTGTTCTATAATTGGCGATTCTAATCTCATTAAAAAAGCCCTAATTTTAGGGCTTTTTTAATTTGAGATAGCACACAAATTTTATTGGTCATACAGTAGATTGATTTATGGATCAGCAGAAGCGTTAATGTCTGAATTCAATCTCTCTATATATACGACAATGAAATCACTAGTAGAGAAAGAATTTAGGATGAGACTTCAGGGTGAAGAAAACTGATCGTCGTATAATTCAGTTATCACATATAGAAAATCAATTAAAACATGCAATAACAGACTGAAAATCAATAAACCCATAATAAAAATAGGTGTATATTGAAAATACGATTTCACGCATAAGAGCATCTTCGCATGTCGACTAAATTTATCATCCGTTTTGCTGCGATTCTATTTTCTGTACTTATTTTGACTGCATTAGCCATTCAATTTTTCTTTAAATCGGATGTAACCGTAGTCCTATGGATTTTCGCTGTACCTTTCATTTTGGGCATTCCAATTTTGGCTTCTGTTGTATTGACCACCAATGATGAACTTGATATTCATAGCGTTAATTAGGCTTGAACCTTAAACTGGCGCATTTAAAGTGCATCTGATCTTTACTGATAGAGCAGCCGACATTTGCACTTTGTTCAATAAAATAGACCTTATTTTAAAGCAATGCGGGTCAGTTAAGCATGCATCAGAAAATGTAGTAAAAATGAGTGTATGTTTACGCTCATTTTTTATCAGCTTACTCCAGAATTTAGATTTAACTCTCAAATCATCATGATTTACATAAACTCTAAGAAATAAGGGAATATTCTTATCATTATTCATTCAAAATAGGTCTTCATCATAAAACTCATCATTTTAGAGAAAACAGAATGCCTAAAAATAATTATCTACCAGCTCTAGAACAAGTTTATGACTTTTTAAAGGAACGACCAGGTTTTAAGGATAAAAGTGAATTTGATAAAGCGGTAGAATATTTTCGAACTCTACATGAAAGTGATCCTCTGGATTTTAGAGTTCAAGCACCGAATAATGTCGCTGGAAAATTTGGTGCTAAAGAGTCTATAAATTTAGGGTCTATGCCAGAATTCAGTAATAAGGAAAATTTCCTTAACTGGATAGATACGCAAATTAACCACTAGTTGAAAGACTTTAAGCAAACACATCATCCGGCAGGTTTTCATTTATTATTCATACATTCATTAACATGTAGTACAGAAAACAATCGAAACTGAGTTGGAAAACTACAAATTTGAATGATAACTTTGTATTCAAATCTTCCCAGTAAAGAGGTGAGCAATGAAGTTGTTGACTTTGGTTGGTATGGGAGTAGCAGCGAGTTATTGTTATAAAACTATGAAAAATGGCAAGCTTGCTCTTTCAAAACCTGACTTTGATGAAAGTGTAAAACGATTTGTACTGCAAGAATTTGCAGCTTAGTTCTTCACGATATATTTCCCAAAAAGGCTCATCGGATGATGGGCTTTTTTATTTTCTAAAAATTTATAATTTTAATATTCAGATTAAAAGCAGTTTAATTATAGCCATCATGTTATAAACCTACCTCGTGATCTATTTTAAATAATTAAATGAGAGCTAATGGATGATGAAGATGGAAATGAATGGTGCGAGCTTATATATTCTGAAGCCTTGAGAATATATAAACCAACAAAATACAACACAGTCAACAAACTGAGATTCTTTGCCCTGATTTTAGAATTATTCGCAGAAATGCAGCATGAGGATGCAATGATTCAAGTAAAGGCTGTGAATGTGAAACTTAAATTGAGATCTAAAAATTACATTTTTTGGGTGTTTGAAATGCCTGATTTTCAGGATAAGACGTTATTTTTAACTTATATGTCTAGTAAATTAAGTCAGCTATAAAGTGTCGTTGAAAGCTAAAATCGCCAATTACTTCAACAAGTATAGTTATTTTTTATAAAACTATAATTTTTTTATATGTTAATGGTGTATTTATATATTTTTATCAATAGCTTGCTTATTCTCTAGTCGTTGCTCACTTTGACAACATACCTGAATCAGCGCAAAAGTGATAAAGGGAAAGGCCCATCGAAAGGTGGGCTTTTTTAATATGTACAGCTTATTGAACGAAAAGTAACTTAAAGCAAATGTAAGAGAACAGTTTATTAATACTCCCTATACTTTATTGATAAATTCACAGTGCTATAGTCATTTTGCGAAAACAAGAAGACGCAAATAATACGAAGAAAATGACTACAGCACTAGCCCGCTTATTTGAAAGAGTAAGCGGGCTTTTTAATTGAAAAATTAATGTAATATTATGCTAATGTATAAATTATAAGTTTATATATAATGCATGAATAGATTCTATCGCTGTAGTTTCTTTCCAATTTCAGCCTCCTTCCCTAAGGAGGCATTTTTTTGTCGATAGAAAAGTAATGTTCCAATGACTATTGTGTTTATTCAGTTACACAAATGATCATCGTTGACTCTTGAATGAATCTTTCAAATATTTGAGCATGATATTTTATTGGTTAAATAAGTGATGGATCGCCATGATAAATGAAGAAAAGCCTTTGAACTTTGACGACGATAGTGAGCCTCAAGATTTCGAAGATGAAGAATTTATCGATGATAAGAAAGAGGATGAAATGTACAATGCTATTACCAAAGATGGTTCTAGTGTTGATCCTGCGGATGATGGGACGCGTCATATTCGCCCTGAAGACGGTGATCCTATAGAAATTGAAGAGTAATAAAAAGCCCAATTCAATATTGGGCTTTTTATCGTCTGGTGGATGAGAATGAAAATACAATATTTCCCATTTAGAATTGAGCGGATTGATCAAAATCCCCATCTAGAAAATTTAAATAGTCATTGAAATGATTTTTTTCACTTAATAAAAAAGCCCCCATGAATGAGAGCTTTTATGTCAACTCAATCTAGCAGAATAGTCTAAGCTAATATTTGAAATGACATCCAATTAATCTTTAAAAGTATCATTTAACGCAGTTTGAACCGCTTCAACCCGTGCCTTGCAAGCTTTATAGGCGGTCATGGATTCTTCCACGATTTTCATCAAGTTATCAATATCCGGTTCTTGCTGAGATTCGAGCAATTCCGCATTCTTTTTCAAGATGTCATAGCCTTGTTGGAAGCTCAAAGTATCATGATTCATGAGGAAGTACCTGTATAAGTTGTGCTGAGAAAATGCCGTCATGTAATTCGACTTCAACCAGATCGCTGGACTGAATCTGTTGAATAGAGGCAACCACATGTTCTTGCTGGCGCACGATGGCATAACCCTTGGATAAAACATGTTTAGGATTTTGTAGTAGCGTTTCCCGCATCAGGGCATCAAGCTGCTGATTAATCAGCTGGGTATGCTGCTGGGCCAGACTGGTAGTATTGGCCTTGATCTGTTGCAGACGTTGCAGCGCATCCATAATCTGGTTGTTGGCCAGACTTTGAATCAGTTTCAAAAATTGATCATTCTGATTTTGATAAGCTTGAATCTGTTGCTGGGATAAACGCTGAATGCGCTGTAGATAATTCAGAATATCCTGGGTCAGTTTAAAGATATGATTGCGGATTCCGGCAATGGCTTTACTCGGAGTATCAAAGGAGCGATGCGCAATCTCATCCAGAATGGTACGGTCTTTTTCATGCCCGATGCCGACCCATACCGGCACCGAACGCTTGCAAAGCAGGGCAGCCAGATCATAATCATTCAAATAAGCCAGATCATTGACTGCGCCACCCCCTCGTATAATCACAATCAGATCCGGGGCAGTGTTATAGGTCTGAGCCCATTGTTTGAGCGCTTGTGCCAGACTGTACATAATACTTTGCGGGGCGGTATTTCCCTGAAAAGTCGCACTGTGATAGACAAACTCACACACCTGCGCACGCTGTAGTGCATCGGCATCTTTTTTGAAATCTCCCAGGCCTGCTGCATTTTCGGGAGCAATCACCAGAATCCGGTTCAGGTCAAAAGGGCTGGGCAAGTTTTTATTGCGTTGAATCAGTCCTTCAGTTGTCAAGCGCTCAACAATCTGCTGATAACGCCGGGCAATATCTCCCAGGGTATAGCCTGAATCAATTTCAACGATATTTAAAGAAAAACCATACTGCGGATCGAAATTAGCTTTGACTTTAATCAGCACTTTCAAATCACGACTCAGCTCAATCCCGCTTTCACGTTCAAACTGCGTGACAATTTTCTGGGCACTAAATTTCCAGATGGTTGCTCGGCAACTGGCAATGACCTGATCACTATCGACTTCTTTTTCTGCCAGCTCCAGATAATAATGGCCAGCTTTAATACTTAGATTACGAATCTCGGCTTTGACCCATACTGGTGTATCGAAAGTGAGTTTGACCACTTCCTGAACCGTAGCAAGATATTCCTTGAGGGAGAGTTGAGGATCGTCTGTCATGCCAATAGAAAGTTTAAAATTCAATCAAATATTAAATCAATCCAGCACAGATCACAAATCTAAAAGTGAAGTCATATTTGATTGATGTAATGACAATGCAATGCTATTGAGGTGCATAATTACTTGGTTCAGACTATTCATCCGGAATTTTCGTATTTTGTAGAGGTTCTTCTCTTCTGTTTTTCTTGTTCATTGAAAGAAGTTATAGCGTTGAAGTCCTTAATTTACAAAGGTCTTATTTCCATTTTTTAATGAAAAAGTACAGTTAAAAATGTACACAGACTTGTGTCTGGCGAGGACAAGGAAATATGCTAAATTGGTGAAGAATTATTAAAGAAGAATAGGCTCTCATGAAAAAAACAATGCTGTTCGGTTTGCTGGCTGTCGCTTTAAGCGCATGTACCACCACGCCGCAATCTGAGAAGGAAGCTCCTAAAATAGGTTCAGCGAATCCTGCAAGCGCTTATTGTGTCAATCAGGGTGGCAAGCTTGAGATTCGTACTGAAAGCAATGGTCAGGTCGGATATTGCCATTTAAAGAATGGTCAGGTGGTCGAGGAGTGGGAATTACTGCACATGAATCAACCTAAATGTATTGCTGATCAGGCAGCGGCATTGGTGGGTCAGTCCAATTTGACTGAAGCGCAAATCAAGCAGAAAACCAAGGCACAAATTGTACGTATGGTTGAGCCGGGTCAAGCGGTGACGATGGATTATCGTGAAGAACGAGTGACTGTAACGGTGGATCCTACAAGCAAAAAGATTATCCAGGCTTCATGTGGTTAATTACACAAAATGAAAAAGCCCATGAGTGGGCTTTTTTAATTCCATACAACTGGCATTTTGAAATGACAAATCTTCCCCGATCTTTTATATTGCCCCTCGGAAGGAGAAATTCATGAAAAAGTTATTGGCTTTATCGTTTATGCTGGCGCTGGCCGGTTGTGCCGAGAAGAAACCCTTAACCCCTGAAGAGCAGTGGCAAGGTTATTGTCGAAGTGTCGGTAATGCGGCGCGTACCATTATGCTGGATCGTCAGAATGCGATTGAGAAAGAAAAAGCAATCGAGCATGCCAACAAGATCGATGATGAAACCACCAAAGGTTTTATCCTGAATATTATTGATGAAGTCTATGCGATTCCAGCCGAAGAGATTAAGGTAGATGTAAAAGCAGCCCGTGAAAAAGTCCGCGCTGAATTTACTGCAAAGTGTATTGCGACACCGCATGATGAATTACCAGATTACAAACCGTTCTAAGGAACGGTTTTTTTATATCTGGATAAAATTATCCAACCCATATTTCCCATTAAACGTATTTAAATATAAGCATCTTCAAAAGACTAAATAATAAAAATAACCTAAGCAAAATGTACACGTTGTGACAATTTCTAAATCTAAAATATAGAAATACTTATCTTTATATTGAATAATGAATTTAACTCCAATTAACCGAGGAGTAGCACAATATGGAAGTCGTAAGATATTTGCATCATTCTGATCTGCTGCTGGAAGATGAAGAGGGTGTGGTCATTATTGGCGGCAGTCGCTATGTACTCAGCGTCGGTGACAAAGTCGTTTTAAAGAAGATACTAGAACAAGATAAAAAGCTTTATCAGGTTGATATTTCCTTTGCCAGCAATAATCACAGTAGCACCTATGAAGATGAATGCGTGGTGAAATTCCAAGGCTGCCGAGACTCATATCAGCAGTATTTAAACTCGACCACTGTACACTAAGGTGGAGTATCTTTTTAACTTCAAATCAGGCAACATCAGGGTTGCCTTTTTTATGCATTAAATTCAGTTAAAAGGGCCTATTCATGGGCTTGTTTCGTGTGGTGTAAGCTGGAACTGATTATGGAATAATCATTAAGAGCATCATTTAGTTATAAAATAACGAGCATCACGAAGAAACACTTGAGTTGCATTAACTTTTAACTGGAAATTTAGTAAAATTTCGGAGTCCATATTATTTATGAAGCTTAGAATAAGCAGGAATTCATAAGTAATTTTTTAAAAAAGAGGAATAACACTGTGCTAGAAGCTTACCGCCAACACGTTGAAGAACGTGCCGCACTCGGAGTCCCACCGAAGCCACTTGACGATGCCCAAACAGCTGCATTAGTTGAACTACTAAAAAACCCGCCAGCTGGTGAAGAAGCATACTTGGTAGATTTGCTTGAAAACCGTGTACCAGCAGGTGTTGACCAAGCTGCATATGTAAAAGCTGCGTTCTTAGCTGCATTGGCAAAAGGCGAAGCAACCTCTCCACTCGTTTCTAAAGAACGTGCTGTTTATTTACTAGGTACTATGCTTGGTGGTTACAACGTAGCGCCTTTAGTTGAACTTTTAGACAATGCTGAGCTTGCTGAACTTGCAGCTGAAGCATTGAAAAAAACGCTTCTTGTATTTGATGCATTCCATGACGTTGCTGATAAAGCAAAAGCTGGTAACGCAAATGCTCAAGCAGTTATGCAGTCTTGGGCTGACGCTGAATGGTTCACTAGCCGTAAAGACGTTCCTGAAGAAATCAAACTGACTGTTTTCAAAGTAACTGGCGAAACCAACACTGACGACTTGTCACCTGCACAAGACGCTTGGAGCCGTCCAGACATTCCATTGCACGCAAATGCAATGTTGAAAAACGTACGTGACGGAATCAATCCAGAAGTTCCTGGTGAAGTGGGTCCACTTAACCAGATTAAAGAACTGATCGCGAAAGGCAACCAGGTTGCTTACGTGGGTGACGTTGTTGGTACAGGTTCATCTCGTAAATCTGCAACTAACTCTGTACTTTGGTTCTTCGGTGACGACATCCCGCACATCCCGAACAAAAAAGACGGTGGTTACTGCCTAGGTTCTAAAATCGCTCCGATTTTCTTCAACACCATGGAAGATGCGGGTGCATTACCGATCGAGATCGATGTTGCCAACATGAACATGGGCGACGAAATCGTTCTTAAGATCGATCACGCTGCTGCTAAAGTAACTGCGTTCAAAGACGGCGCACAAATCGCTGAAGCTGAACTTAAAACTCCAGTACTTCTAGACGAAGTTCGTGCTGGTGGTCGTATTAACCTGATCGTAGGTCGTGGTTTGACGACTAAAGCGCGTGAAGCTTTAGGTCTTCCAGTATCTACAATGTTCCGTACTCCGGTTCAGCCTGCTGCAACTGGTAAAGGTTTCACTCAAGCTCAGAAGATGGTTGGTCGCGCTTGTGGTCTTCCTGAAGGTCAAGGTGTACTTCCAGGTACTTACTGTGAACCTAAGATGACTACTGTTGGTTCGCAAGATACAACTGGTCCAATGACTCGTGACGAATTGAAAGACTTGGCTTGCCTAGGTTTCTCTGCTGATCTAGTTATGCAATCTTTCTGTCATACAGCTGCGTATCCAAAACCAGTTGACGTTCAAATGCAACACTCGCTTCCTGATTTCATCATGAACCGTGGTGGTGTGTCTTTACGCCCAGGTGACGGTATTATTCACTCTTGGTTAAACCGTATGCTTCTTCCAGATACCGTTGGTACTGGTGGTGACTCGCATACTCGTTTCCCAATCGGTATTTCATTCCCGGCGGGTTCTGGTCTTGTAGCGTTTGCTGCAGCAACTGGTGTTATGCCACTTGATATGCCTGAATCTGTACTTGTGAAGTTCAAGGGTAAAATGCAGCCTGGTATCACTCTACGTGACCTTGTACATGCTATCCCTTACTACGCAATTAAGGAAGGTGACCTAACTGTAGAGAAGAAAGGTAAGAAAAACATCTTCTCTGGTCGTATCCTTGAGATCGACTTAACAGAAATGGAAACTGACCTGACTGTTGAGCAAGCATTCGAACTTTCTGATGCTTCTGCTGAACGTTCAGCTGCTGGTTGTTCTATCACGCTTTCTGAAGAGAAAGTTGCTGAATACCTTCGTTCAAACATCACCATGTTGAAGTGGATGATTTCTGAAGGTTATGGCGATGCGCGTACGATGGCTCGTCGTGTTGAGAACATGGAAAAATGGTTGGCTAACCCAAGCCTGATCAAAGCTGATGCTGATGCTGAATACACCAAAGTGTATGAAATCGATCTTGCAGACATCAAAGAACCTATTCTTTGCTGCCCGAACGATCCAGATGATGCGAAACTTCTTTCTGACGTTCAAGGCGCGAAAATTGACGAAGTATTCGTTGGTTCTTGTATGACTAACATCGGCCACTTCCGTGCAACTGGTAAGTTGCTTGAGAAAGTTCCTGGTGGTGCATTGTCAACTCGTTTGTGGATCGCTCCACCGACGCGTATGGACGAACATCAGTTGATGGAAGAAGGTTTCTATAACATTTATGGTAAAGCTGGCGCGCGTACTGAAATGCCAGGTTGTTCATTGTGTATGGGTAACCAAGCACGTGTAGCTCCGAATACAACTTGTGTATCGACTTCTACTCGTAACTTCCCTAACCGTCTAGGTCAAGGTGCTAACGTTTACTTAGCTTCTGCTGAACTTGCTTCTGTTGCTGCTGTATTGGGTAAATTGCCTTCTCCAGAAGAATATCAACAGTACGCAGCTCAAATTGACAGCATGTCAGCTGACATCTATCAATACTTAAGCTTCGACAAGATGAGCGAATATACTGACGCTGCTAAAGACGTTGATACTAAGAAAATTGCTGCTGCTCAGTTGACTTAATTCTTTGTTAATTAAGCAATAAGCGGTATAAGATAAGGGCTGAGTAATCAGCCCTTATTTTTTATGAAAAATTATTACGAAGAAAAATTTGAACATTTAGCTTTAGAATTTAGTGTGGAAAAAGCTAAAGAAAAAATTGTTAAAGAACTTTTATATAAAAGTACACAACCTAAGATAGGATTATTCAAAAATAAGTTTGATATGTTTTGGCAATCAAATTTTATTAAGTTACTTACAGTTGATGAAGTTCAAAGTGAAAACTACATTTTAGCTTTGAGCCAATATTTGCGATTTGGAGGTGTTGATAAAAATGTCTGTGTAAATTATTTAAAACTAGATGTTCAAAGCTTTATTTTAGCGGTACGTCAGTCTGGGTTAATCCTACAATCAGATCATAATTCTTGGAATGTTTTAAAAGAAATTGATCAAGAAATACAAATCGACGCACTGCATATCTTTTTCCAGACTGTAAAACATTTACAAGCACAATATAAGCATCGATTGGAAATTTATGAAGAGATAAAAAATACAATAAACATTGGTCAAATTACTGCTATGGCTTTTGGCAGTTTATACGCTTATCAGTATTTAATTCCTAATCAAGATTATTTTGCACATTTACCTTATCAATTTGATAGTACTGAAAATAGCTCAGCAGAAACGGTTTGGAAAGCATTTGATCATATTGTCAAAACTTCTAGAAAAAATACTAAAAAATTAACAGAACAATCGCTAGCATTGGCATTGAGAAATAAGTTAATGCCTTTCTTGATTGGTGAGGGTATGAGTGTACTTCTTCAAGATCAGTATGAGTTTTATAAAAAGCTTGTAGCTATCAAAATTGAGATCCTTAACTATAAAAGAAATGTACTAGAGTCATTCTGTTTTGATAAGCAAGTAAATTTCAAGCTGAACAACTCAGAATTGATTTATACTAATTCAAAAGAGAAAAAGGATAATTGGTCGGAGAAAAATGCTTTATTGATAAGTTATTGGTTAGGTGTAGGGGCTGAAAAATTACTAAAATCTGACGCAATTTATAGCATCATAAATACAGGTGATAATTTAGAAGCTAATGCAATTGCATTGTCAAAAGCCTTTGGTATTCAAGAGCAGTTAGCCCAAGTTTATGGGATTACAGAATTCAGTATCAATCACCAAAAGCTCAATGCTTTTGAAACAATGATTACCATGACTTTATCACAAGCACATTATTTAAAGGATCATATTGAAAAATTTATGCGTTTTTTACCTAATTCTGAAGGTAATTTAGATGCATTAACACAGCTTACTATGCATGGTTTTGTAATTGGCGAAAATAGAATGCCTTTTACTTTCGCTAAAAGAGAAGAGAAGATAAAAAGAATGTCTTCATGGGTTCAGGGGGCTTCTAATAATATAAAAAAGAAAAAAATGGATGAGATTCTAAGTTTTTGGAGTTGTGATTTGTACGACAATGATGATGTGTCTACATTCCAACAAAAACCATTTTATAAGATTGATGACTTTATTTTTCAATTTCCATGGCTTACAGCATATCAAAATTTAAATACTACTATGACCAACTACTTTCGTAAATTACATAAAAATAGATTTGAATTGAAGGGAGAAACTAATCAGATTGAGTTAACTCTAGCAGAAAAAATGCATGATTTAGGTTTTGAAGTATTTCCTCAACTTGTTCCTGAATTTAAAGATGTTGGTGAAATTGATTTAATAGCAATTCATGGAAATCATGTCATTGTGGCAGAAGTGAAATCTACATATATAAGAAGTAGTATTCAGGAAATTTATGAATATAAAAACTTCACCTTGAATAAAGCTAGTTATCAGTTGGATAAAAAAGTTGAGTATATTAAAAAATATTTTTTAAAAGAGTTCTTTGATGACATAAGTGAAGTCGTACTTCATACTTGGATTATTGATACTACACTAGAGTTTGATCATGAATATTTTGGTGATCATTTAAAAGTATCTTTAGATGAAGTCATCATTACATCAAATTGTGAATCTGAATTTATGCAAAAACTTGTTGATGAGCAATTTTATATTGAAAAAGATGAAGTGAAAATTGATCCTATCCAATTTTTAGAATCAATTGAAAAAAATACATTTTGGTCAAAGCAATTGGGTAACTACGATTATTACATAGAAAAAATGCTGAATAAATTTGCTTCTTGATAAGGTTAGAATTTTTCTTGGTTACGCTTTACAGTATTTTCAATAAATCGTTTAATCACCACATATTTTAGTGATGTAAAAGTTGATCTAACCAAATGGCAAAACAATCCCGATTCCTCTGTATTGGTGGCTTCCTCAACGGAACGCAGGTCAAAGACCAAGGTGACAGCTTTGTCTGCGTCGAAAAAGGCAAAAATGTCACCTATACCAAAAAGGAAATATTCCATCCTGATTCATGGGATCACGACTACTACGTTTGTGAAACGACCACAGACAAACAGGCACGAAATTGGGTCTATGACATTGAGTCAAAATAATATTTAATTCGATAAAGAAAAACATGGGTTGACGTTATCATCAGTCCATTTTATATCCGTTTTAAAATATTCAGACAATAAAAAGCCCCATGGTTAAGTGCTATCCCAAATAGCTGAATTATAATAATATTCTATGGGGATGTTTAATAATACTATATAAAACAACAAATTAAATAAAAATGAATAACATGATCTACTTTAAAAACTTCTTCTTAAATCCATTCTAATTGAACATATTGGACGCTTTGGACGAAAAATAAGTTAAGATGAAAGACTATTTACGCCAAGATTACGCCAGAAATGAAACTACCAAAAGCAAGGAAACGTGGAGAGTCATACCGTATTGAACTGATGTTTAATGGTAAGCGCATTAGTGCTACGCGAGATACTGAAAAGGAATGTGAGCAATGGGCCATGCTCAAAATTCTAGAATTGAAAACAGAGCAAAATAAAAATCAGAGCGAAGTCAAACAACACTATCCATTTTCCGCATTAATGCATAAGTACTATGAGGAAATTGGAAGGCATAAGAAATCTAGCCGAACCATTAGAATCTCAATCAAGCAGTTTCTTGATACCTATCCTGTCATCTCTGAAATGTCGGTGCACGATATTACGCCACAAATTCTGACTGACTGGCGCAACTCAAGACTAAAAAGTGTGAGTGTTGGTACTGTGCTTCGTGATATATCTTTATTTTCTGCCATCTTTACCTATGCACAGAAAGAACTCTTCCTTATTGAAAGTAACCCATTCTCCATGGTTAGCAAACCATCTCAGCCAAAATCAAGAAATCGACGCATAAGCAATGCTGAAATTAATTTGGTGCTAGAAGCTCATAATTATGAGAGAGGGCAGATTCCAACTGAGATACAACATTTTATCGCTTGGGCTTTTCTTTTCGCCATTGAAACAACTATGCGGCAAGGGGAGATACTATCTATTAAAAGGTCGAATATCCATAAAGACTATATCCATCTGCCTGACACCAAGAATGGCCACTCGCGTGATGTGCCGTTAATGGATAGTGCGAAAGAATTATTAAAACTAATTCCAGACAATGGGTCTGACAAGCTAATTGAAATAAGCAGCAGCACTTTTCAAAATACGTTTAGTAAAAGGGTGAAAAAAGCAAATATTAAGGAGTTGCATTTCCATGATACCCGACATGAAGGAATTACCAGATTGGTTAAATTAAGAAAGGTGCCAATTGAGATTCTAATGAAAATTACCGGTCACAAGACTGCCGGTATTTTGATTAACACTTATTATAATCCCACAGCAAGCGAAATCAGTGAGATGCTGAACGGGTCTAATTGACCCGTTTTGATCCGCGCTTATTTCTTTGTGGCTTTGATAGAATCATCATGGCCACCTTGGTTTCATAAAGATGCTTACCTTCAGTTCCTTGGTTATAACCTTCAAGCTTTTTGATGATTGTGGTTTTGGTTAATCCATATTTTTCAACCAACCACGACACTGGAACCAAAGCGGGCAAATCCTCCATCTTAAGTTGAACAATTTTCCCACCAAAGATGCTCTGTCCAAGATAAAGCTGAGGCTCAACATCAGCCTCGACAGTAATGGTGTACTTAAGTGCTCCCATCATTCACCTCCGGTCTTTTCTCTAAGCTCTCACGCCAGTTACCCTTAAACGGCTCAATCCATTTCCTGTGAGGAAAATAAATAAAATCGCTGTGATGTATGAATTTCCCCCATTCTTTCTGTATTGGCTCTACATCGTAACCAAAAACTAATCCGTTTGAGTCTGTAGCAATCCATTCAACTCCATCCGGCACGTTTGACCAATCGTATTTATTCACGACACCTCTCCCAAACTCTTCACCACACTTTCCGGCAACCCAAATACTTCGCGGAATGCCTTATCAAATTCACCGCTTGCAATGAATTGATCAATGCAGTTTTCAGGCTTCTGGTTCTTTGCGATGTAGCTGCTCAATGCCTGATATATACCGTTTGAATTTCCCTTTGTTACACCGACATGAATCTTGTCACCGATGTTCTTGACTGGAAATCCAACATCAAGATTTGAAGCATCAATGATTTCCATAAATGGCACAAATTCACCCTGATTAAAAATCAGATCAAATGGCATTTCTTTATGCAACTCATCACAAACATAGTTAGCCAATTGAAGTTTGGTTAATTGAATTTCAGTCATCACGCCACCTCATAGAAGCGCTTGGCTTCTTCAAAATTTGATGTGGTAAGTGGTGATGAGCCTTTTTTGTAGCATTTAACAATCTCACCATATTCAAAAACTTTGCATGCTGTTGGTAGGTCAAAGCACTGGTACATCGGCTCTTTAAACCAATTTTCTGTATAAAACATTTGTTCCTGGTGTTCTTCAGCTGTGCCTTCCCATTCTTGAACCTGAAAGTATTCATCAAATGATTCGATCATGAACTGATTGCCTTCAGCCTTAGTCATTGCTCTGTAACGAGCCAAAGCACGTTCAGCAATTTCTTTTGATACGGCAGGTGACTGCTCATGCGGACTATCATCTTCAGGGCAGATTCCTACGCACCACAATTTATTCTTTTCCATCACGCCACCTTCACATCTAAATAATCAGGGTTATCCAGGTGCTCTTCATATTCATGAAATAGCACCTGACATGCCGCATTACCTGTTAAATCTTTCTTTAAGAGCACGTAACTCAGTGTCTTGCGTGTGCCTTTGCCGCTAAATGTCGAGCTGCCATCCGCAAGTTCATTTTTGGCATAACCCAATTTTTCTAGCCAAAGCTTAAAGCCCACTTCATGCTTCTTTTTAATTCTGAAGATCATCTGTACCCCCAGGTGTTCGCAAAATTTCGAAGGCAATCATCAATACCGAATAGGTTGATGTTGCGGTAAGTTCTAACCCGACCTTTGTGCTGCACAAGCAGCACGCGGGTCATTGAAGAGTAGGAGTAACTCATGAAGCCTCCCCAGTTTCAGCAGCTTGAATCAAGGCATCTTTGCGCTGAGCATAAATACTGAGTAGCTCCTGATGATCAGCTGGAAGTAATTTAGCTGCAGGTATCGCTGGTGCTAATCGCTCTAGAGTTTCTACTGAATCCATGTCATAGATCCGATTGATCAGAACCTGTTTTTTCTTCTTGTAAAAGAGATCAATAGGGGCACTACCATGTTCAGCACTTTCCACTGATGCTTGTTTGCGTGCGGCATTTTCAATTTGATCAAACATACTTGGTTGCTGAGCTTCAATGACTTCATCTGCGATTGGTTCAGGTTCAACCTTCGGCGTGTATTGCTCTGGATCCAGCTCAAGCAATTTATCTTCTGTAAGCTTGCACAAGTGCTGTTGATCTTTTTGATCTAAGTGTCCATTGGCCAGAAATACGTGACGGAATGAAAGAACGTCATCCTCCTTAGTAAACTGATCAATTTGTGCAGTGAACTTTTCAACAAGCTTTACCCGGTCGGTTTCAACTGAATCCGCTTCAATTCCTGTAACTGGAGTTTCAGTATTAATAGTGGCTTCTTGCTCTATGGCTTCAATAGGCTGAATCAGCTCTGGCTCAGGCTGTTTTTCAATATCTGGTACAGCATCACCTGGACCAGCTGGTATGCCAGCCTGTTCAGTCTCATTCTTAGCTTTGGTTGAGCGTCTCTTTTTAGGTTTGCCTGTATTGTCTATAGTTGGAGGATAGACAATCATTCGACCAAATAGTTCACCCATTGCAACCAATTGTAATTCGGCATTTTCTTTATCCGCCTGAGCAAAACCATTGTCGACAGCTTTGAAATACTCCATGCACTGTTTGCTGTATTTAATCTGTGAGATATGGTCAGGATGAATAATAAAGATTTCCTGATCTTCTACAACATCATCAAGAGTTAAAGGCTTGGTGAAGGTAATACCAGCCAGCTCCATTGTTTCAACCTTGATGCAGAACTCATAGCCCGGCATAGCGAAAATCGTAGCAGGGAATTGAGATAGATCATCAAAATCCATTAACTCGCCAGCAGCGCGGCACATGATATTTCGGCCAGCCATCATTGCTTCAAAAGCTTCTTTGCTATTTAAAATTTTCATGCTGTCATTGCTCCCTTCGCTACTTGTTCTATTTCATTTTTTACAGCTTCAAATTTAGAAGCTTCTATCTGGTTGAGAGCATCAAGCCCCAAGTGTTCACACACTGTTTTTGCATCAAGCCCACAGGTATCGATAAAGTCCTGTAGATCGGCAAGCTGCTCATCAGAAATGCCATTAAACTCTGGTGGATCTGTCCATGCATTGCGCTGTCTATCGAATATGCACTTCATTTCCAGAGCACGACGAACCAGCTCGGCACGCATGTTTTTGTAATACAGGTGAGTGTCTTCAAGAGACTGAGTGAGTTGATTTAGATCACTCGCATATTGGGCCTCACCACAGCTTTGTACCCAGTTTTCTAGATCTTCTTGGGCCTTGATTGCGGCCAATTGATCAGGTGTCAGGGTGTTGATATGGTCCTTAGCTTGCTTGATAAGATCGGCCAGAAATGTAGGACTGGTCTTTAGATCTGGCACCCACACTTCACCAGTATCACCACCTAAACCACCCGCATTTTTAGCGTGATGGGTAGGGCAAGGCTTAAAGCTAATCACCCGGGCATTCTTACCTTCACCAGTAGTGACTGTGGTCAAATAACCCATGATGTCAGCAATTCGATATAGCTCATTACGGTTTTTACCACCCAGATCAGGGCGATAAATTACCTGGTCACCGCTTTGATCTTCAGAAGCGTGAGCTATAAACACCACATCTTTTCCTGAAGCGATCAGCGTATTCACGTACTGCTTAAAGATGTTGTTGGCCAAGCCCTGGGCTTTAAGCTTTAACGATCCATCTTTCTGTTTATTGGTCGCATTCAGCATTAAATGAGTTTTGATGCTTTCAAGCATTGCACCGACGGTATCAATCACAATGGTGTTATACGGTTCAAGATCGGCCATTGTTAGGTTTGCAACATCAGACCACTGGTGAGCCTGAACTACAGCACCGCGACGAAGCTCACCAGTACGGTGGGAACCCTTGTCAAAGTCGAATGAAATAGCCTTATCACCAGTAAAGCCGATAGAGGTTTTACCCAAGCCTGGATCTGCATACAGGTAAACAATAATTGCCTGAACTAGCAGCGCTTGATTCGCTGGAATAATATTAATCGCCATCTCAACGTGCTCCTGCAGGACGGTTATTACGCTTAAAGTTCTTATAGTCTTCCGATGCAAAGAAGCCGGTACTTTCTAAAACTTGATGACGCTTGTTTTTGCGCATAGCAACACGCGCATTTTCTAATCCATCTAAGATCCACTGCGGAGTAAGAGATTTATCCATCTTCTTCAATGAACCATTAGACTGAATGGAGTAGATCTGCGTATTGCAGAAATAGTCAGAAATAGTTCCTGAACTTTTGACACGTAGGGCAAAATAGCTTGCACGGGTTTTACCCACTCGATAGATTTCAAGTCCTTCAAAGGTCTTGATGTATTCAGAGAAATAGCGATGAGTTGAGTTGAACTCAATCGGCATTGGCACTACAGGTAGCTCATCTGCTTTGAATTGCAGGAAACCAGTGTAAAGGTCCACAAAATTAATTTGAGTTCGATCATTTAAAGGAGACCAGTCATCAGAGCCACACTCACACCAGTAGACCGATTGGCCATTCAGGAGTGCTTCAAAAATTTGATCAGCAGAATTTAAAATCATTTTGCACCCCCAGCGGCCTTAGCAATCGCTTCTGCTTGATAAGCAGCTTCCTGATCCGCAGCATAGGTAAACATCGCAGCTAGACCAATGAAGATAGAGATAAGGAGCAATAGAGCAGAGAAGTTGCTCAACCAATGTGGCTTAGGTGAAGGCACTGGGTGCTGATACAGCTTTTCGGAAGTCATGGGTGAAGCATTGAATTCCGGCAAGTTGCTTTGAATTGGGTTTTTGTTCATAATAATTTCACTCACAGTTAAGTTGTGGGTCATGCCTCAGGTGGTTCGCAGCACGCTGAGGTTTTTTGTTGTCTATGAGGATAATTAAACCAAAGGTATAAAATAAAATCAAGATAAAATTAAACCGAAGGTGAAAATAGTTTAAAATAGGTATAAACTTAGTGTAATAGGTAAACGAAAACCCACACAGGGTGGGTTGGATGGAGTTTATTGAGATGACTAGAGAAGAATTTCGAGCGAATTTATATCAAACATATGTATCCTCTGGTATGCATGATCCAGTGTTGATACAGGAATATATACAAATTGCTGAATCTTTTGTTTTTGACCGGGTAAAATTTACTCAGAGCGATTTTGAGCTGCTCACTAAAAATATGGCTGTAAAAAATTAATTCTTATTTAGGTCATTGGGTGATACTACCCTCAAGCACTCTTCATAAACCTCTTTCCAGTACGCGATATCACCTGCTTGGTTATTCTGTTTATAGTAAGCAGGGTTTTTAAGGTTGATACGCGTTTGTATGATTTTATCAGCCATCTCAATAGCTAGGCGTTTTTCTTCAATTGAAGGCATATTTCTCTCCACCCGATCCAAGAGCCGCGTCGGGTTCGCATTTTTTATTAATTAGTCTCAGGTGATTTGCTTAGGGCTTTATCCTGATACATTTTTTCATCTGCCTCTATGATAGCTGCTGATAGACCGTATGTGGGATTTCGCATTGCAAAACCAATTGCAGCACTAATGCCAGCTTTTGCAATAGCAGTTTGAATTCTGGTTGCAAGTTTATCCGCATTTTCTCGGCTGGTTTCAATACTAAGTACAGCAAATTCATCACCACCTAGACGAGCGACAATATCATTATTGCGTACAGTGTTTTTGAGGGTTAAAGCCATTCTTTGAATGAGTTCATCACCTGCAGCATGCCCCAAAGTATCATTGGTGATCTTGAGGTCATTAAGATCAATCATAAGAATAGCAACAGGGTGACCATATCGTTTGCAGCGCTTTTCTTCTAATTCAATTAACTGGTCCCAAGCACGACGGTTAAAAAGGCCAGTCATCGGATCGGACAATGCCTCCATTTCAAACCGTTCAGCTTTACGTATGTACTCAGCGGCTTTTAATTCAGCTTGAATATTATAGCTAAGCACTTGTGCTAGCAGCTCAAATAATGGAGCTTCCTCGACCAGATTTTTAGATTGAGGTTCAGGATCGATTGCACAGAGAGTGCCAAAAAGGGACCCATCTTCTTTATACAGAGGTTGGCCGATATAGGCTTTAATTGGGACTAAGTGATTTATAGGTGCGTCTACGTAAACTTGAATATCAGGTGAATAGGGGGCAATGCGGGGCGCATTATTTTGTACCATGTGTGAGCAGAAAGAATCTGCCCATCGAAATACTTGTCCTGGCTTAACGTTATAGCCATTATCTTCACTTAGTAACACGATCCAGTCATCACCTTCGGTACGGGTAATCATCCATAACTTAAATCCAAATCGTTGAGATAAGAATTTTAAAATGGCTTGGCCAGCCTCTTCGAAATTCTTAAAGTTAATATTATTCATTAAGTTAGTCCGATGTTTGTACTAAGAGAGATGTGAAAAAACAATTTTTAGACTACAGCGTCATATATTATAATTTTAAACTGATTAGCTCACTAATTATTCAAAAATTTAACTCACTTTACTTAAAATTTTTAGAAATTCCATCGGCTAATAAATAGGAATATTACTTCATATAATAAAAAGATAACCCACCACTGGGGTGGGTTATCCTGCAACAATAATCTTATTTTTTGTATTCAGTAATACTGATAGGTTTGTCTTTCATAAACTCTACAATACCTTCACCAGCTTTGAAGTGAATTGAAACGCCGTCATCATTGGCCAAACGCATACCACTTCCTGAAATAGCTCGTTTAAGGTGATAAACCTTGCCAGAATTATCTGTCATTTCTGCAGTTTCAAAATTATCTGAAGATTTCAATTCAACTGTAAGATCCATTGGACCAGTAAAATTAATTACCTGAGTTTCAGCTGGAGTATTGCTCACAACTTTTTCTTGCACCACTTCGTTTTTTGGATTTGAAGTACAGCCAGTAATCACTAATCCTAACAATGCTGCGCCTAACAAATATTTCATTGAGACTTACCTTTCTATTTATGAATCATAGGTATCTTTATACTAATTGTTATAATGTAACCTTTAAAGACAAGGTTACACTTACCTTACATAAAGAAAACCCGCGGATAGCGGGTTAGTGATGCTTTACTTAGTTATTACAGGCCTGGTCATGAGAGGTCTTAAGTCCAATATAAAGATTTAATATTTCAGAAGTAAGAAAGCTTTAGCATTGAATAGCATCTATCTCTTTGTAATGATCTAAAACTACATCCATATCAGCAAGAAGTGTAGCTTCAGAGTATTCACCAGGTGATAGCTTCAACAAGTTAGTCATATAGTTTTTTTGATACTCGCGCGGATAGTCTCTGCATATAATTTTAATCCGCACATCTTGAGTGGTGAACTCTGAGTCTAACTTTTCTATGTATTTACTAAGAATATTATCTGAGTTCTCAAGAGCTGTTGTGGTTGTGATTGGATCTATATCTTCATTAAGTTGCTTCTCACAACCAGTGAAAGCCAAGGATAAGAGTAGGGCGGTTAAAGTTATTGTTTTCATAGTCTAATTTTATTGTTTTTGGACTTTGAATTATATAGAGAATTTTATAAAAGGAAACCCACCGTTGGGGTGGGTTTATTAAGAGTGGAGAGAGAGTTAACTAGCTTTTAACATTTCAAAAATTCGATCAGCTCCATCTTTTTCTGAATCGCATGTATATATGTTGATATTTGATTTCGAAGATATTTCTTCTCTCAACACATCTACATTCTCTTTCATTCTTGCAAGGGTTTTTGCTGAGACTTGTAAATTATCTTCAGTAGGCATTTGTAATATTAAATCAAACTTATTTGATATTTTATGAGAATCAAGTATCTGCAAATCAAACAAATTTGATTTCATTCTGGCAATTGTTTGTGATGTGCATACGTTAAATTTAGCGGTATATCTTGACGTGTGAAAACCACATGCAATTTTTATATCTCTCCCAATAGGTATCTTTAAATCAAATGCATTTTCATATGAGGGATCTAATTCTAATACAGCTGCCTTAATTCGCTTTGACCACCTTTTATCAACTTGTTCATTATCAACATTACTGTCATCTTGTTCAAATAAGCTTTGTAGAGCTACTGAGCCAAGGCTAGCAGTTCTATATAATGCTTGAGCCGCCACACCATTCAAATTAGCAGAAAGTGAATAATGCCAATCGCTATCAGTTACTCCTGAAATTGTGCAATACCCATTATTTTTAATAATATTGGATTTAATTAATTTAATAAAGCCTTGGAACGATGTAGCTTTTGAGCCATAAAGGCTATCAATTACCGTAGGATGTAGAGCATCAAAAATTTTAATTTGATGAGTATCTGTTTTAATTACAATTAAAACTGTTATCTTTTCCCCGCTATTAGGGATGGGTTCAAAGTAAATAGATTTCCATTCAGCTTTAAATTTTGGCACAGGGGGGAATTCAATACTTTCAAACATTTCAGCCTCCCAGTAAGTCTAATTGAGCTGATTCAGGTGGATTTGTTATAGCATTTTCCACCAATACAGCCAATACATTATGACGAGCTCGTAGGAAATTAGAAACTCGCTCAATTAGTACATTATATTCATTAAGCATGCTAACTTCTTTTATGCTATGCAATACAGCGTCAGAAGATGTCACATTGAGATCATCTTGAATTATTTTTTTAATCTTTTTCATCAAGTTGTAAATATAAATATCATTTTTTCCATTATGATATTGAATTATATCAGAAATATTCGCGATTTTATTTAATTCATCTATCGGGGCGTGAGGATTTTGTTTTGGATGAAAAGCCTGTTCATGGTCTATAAATCTATAATTTTCACCATCGTATAAGATATTACTATTATTTCGATCGGGGTTAGCAATTAATTCATCAAACGCTACTATTGAGGATAATTTTGGATATTCCAATATACAATCTTCAGTTAAATCACTATCTACTAAAAATCTCTCAAAAGAAGGCATTTCATACATTTGAGACCCAAATAGAAAAGTAGGAGACCCAACTGGAATTTGTGGATGACCAGGCTCAACAAGCACTATTATTGGCTTTGGTATAGGAATTCCAAACTTTAAACCCAAGAGAGAGCTGATAATTTCTATACATAACCCCTCTGAATTTCTGCACTGTTTTATATACGCAGGAATTTCTCCTTTGTTTGTAGAAACAAAACCCGTCCACAGTGGGTTAGACCCTTTATTGCTCGATTGTAGATCTATTAAAGCTCTACCAAGAAGTAAGTTTTCAGACAAAAACTTCTGAATATCCATAGCCTCTAATCCCTTAATTCACTTATAAAATCCCACGCAGTGTTCTCACTTTTTGCCTAAATAAAAAGCTGAATACGCTTAAACTTTTTGTTTGCTTCAATTTCTGTTTTATAAAATTTGTCTTTATCAGTCGAATCCATAAATTTAGCAAAAGTATTGGATTCGAGTAGACGATATAGAAATCTTTCACCCGTCTGAAGTACTACAGTCAACAAGCGGTGCTGGTAAAACACATGACTGATCTTCGGTGAATTTATTTCAATCTTTTGCATTATATTTATTAGCTATTTCCTCGGTTTTAATCAGTCTTTTTTATCAACCCTCTTTTGGGCCAATTTTCCTTCTTCAGCCAACAAAAATTGATTTGCGGTTTATAGAGCAGAATACTTTTCTAAAAACTCATCTATCCATCCTTGTGCCACTTCAAGATTGGTTATGTCCGCCAACTTTAAATTCGTCTCTTCTGCTTCGTTAAAGCCCTCAATAATAGCTTCAAAGATATTTGCTTCACTAATGACCTCATGTGCTATTTCAGCAGCGTCATAGCTTTGCTTGGCCTTCTTAAGCGAAGCTATTTGCTTATCAATCCCTTCACCGATTTTACCTAATGCCAACTTAAACTCTTGACGATTAATCGTTAGCGCAGTTTTGGATTTATTAAGTGTTGCGATCATTATGCTTTCCTCTTAAAGAGTTTTTCTTTATTGGGTGCTTCTTTGTTACAAGCCGCATATAGCGGCTTTTTGGTCACTGGTGACTTACTTCTTTTAGTACTTAAATTCTCTATGGTGTTGAACAACCACACCAATAATTGAAATCTCTATTTGCATTGAATTATAAGTTGGAAAATCAGGGTTTAATGGCACTAACTCAATGATATCCACCCCATGTTCATTCACCCCAATTACACGATATTTCTTAAATGTAGTTAGGGCAGTGCCTTGCTGTATCTCTTGAGCAACTACCAAAGAACCTGGAACAGGCGTTTTTGCAGCATCAACTACAATTGCATCGCCTGGCATGAACTCAGGAGCCATGCTCATTCCATCAATAGTGAGTGAAAACACAGCTTTAGGATTTATTCCCTCATAAGAAGTATATGTTTCACCCTTGGGATGAACTCCATCGTATACAACTTCTCTCCACATGCCCGCCTGAACAAAATCCAGCACTGGTATCTTCCTTAATATTTTCCCTGTAGGTTTCACATTTCCAAATTCTTCACTTACAGCACCTGAAACACCAGTGGTTTTAGGAGCTGTATTTGAAGAACTACCTCCAGCCATCAGCCAGCCAATATCAACCTCAAGCACCTCTGCTAATTTTTCCAAAGTCTCTTTGCTGATCTGGCCTTTTTTCCATTTTGAAGGCGCTTGCGGGCTCAGCCCGATCATGGTTGACGCTTTCGACCATGAAAGTTTTTTGGCAGTTAATGCCTTCTGTAAGCGATCAGCAATAGTTTCCATATCTACACACTTTAACCTTTGGTTAAATTATCAAGTAAAAAACGACTAAAAGGAATCAACCATAGGTTGCATTATTATGTAACTGATGGTTTAATTAATTAATTTATTTGGTTTAATTAAGGTTTAAATTATGAACCCGATGCAAAGAGCAATTAATGCTGTAGGTGGGCGAACAAAAGCCGCAAACCTACTAGGAATCTCCTATGTTGCGGTTCGGAAAATGGAAGAGAAGGGATCGCTTCCTAGAACAGACTACACAGGGGAAACAAGCTATGCACAAACATTAGCTAGTAACAGTAATGGTCTTATCACTACCGATTGGCTTATGGATAAGGCTAACCCCAAACATCATACCGTTGCTGCTTAAACCAATTATTAACCAGCAATATTTTTAAAGAAACGTGAACAAAAACAGGTATTCACATGATTCTAAAGAAAGAGACAAGAATAGCGATTCACCAGATGATTAATCAGTCTGAAGGATTTGATCCAAAGGACATAGCGCAAGTCACCGGTGATGCTCACAAGACGATTTGCAACTATGGCAATCCAAATATGGAAAACCATGATCCAAGTCTTAAGAAGTTTGAAGCAATCATGCTTTTGACCCAAAACCCGGTAGTTCTGAAAGTTTGGGCTCATATGCTTGGTTTTGTTCTTATGCCGGCAGGTGGAGAAGGCACACATCGTCAGATGACTATCGTAGAGGCATTACTTCAAATGAATTCTGAAACTGGAAAAGCCAATCAAAAGGTTTATGAGGTTTTAGAAGATGGCATGGTGACGCCACAAGAATATGCGGAAGCGAGCGAAATTCTTAATCGCATTATTGAAAACGCTAAAGCGGCGGATATGGCTTTAAGCAAGCAAATGCATAAATTCACACAAAAAGAAAAAGCCTGATTTCTGAGATCAGGCTTTATCAATTCAAAACTTTAGAGGGCATTGAATATGAAATCAAATCTAGCACATGAACCACCAATACCTCAAGGGCAAGTAGTTCATTTTCCAAAAAATGAGCGCAAAGCTATGTCGAATAAAGAAGAGCGCTACACCAAGATGCCAAATGGTTTAATTGATGGTCAGATCATGGCCCAGTTAAACGATAAGGCGTTTAAGTGTTTAATGTTTGTCATGCGTCAAACCATTGGATTTGACCGCGCATCCCACCCAATTGCTATCACTCAATTTCAAAAATATTGCGGCATCAAAAAACGCGATACGGTTATGTCATGCATTCGTGATCTGGAAGAACTCGGCTTGATCAAAGTTGAGAGAACAACAGGCTGTCTAAGTGAATATCAATTTACTCCTGACCAGTACCGCGAAAAGGGACTAGTACCAAATGAAGGTAGTACCCTTAAAGGTGATGGGACTAGTACCACCAAACGGGACGGGACTAGTACCGCGAAAGGTGACGGGACTAGTACCGTTGAACGGGACCCTATTAAAGAAACACTTAAAGAAACACTTAAAGAAAACTTTAAAGAGAAAAACGCGCAAGAAAATTCAGTTGATCAGGTTCTGAATCTCTGGACACCAGATTTACATTCTCTGAATTCTTGGTTACAGCGATCAGGTGAAACCCCGATGACCCAAGAACTGGTGAATCAGATTTTACTTGAAGTGAATGCTCACTACGAACCACGTTTGAACGCAGGTTTGATTACCGATACCCAAATGTATTCAAACTTCGTGAAGTGGATCAAGCGTAAATACACTCAAAAAACGTATCAATCTTCTGAAAAACAAAATTCTAATCTGGATGTGAATACAGCTTGGGCAGACCAAGCATCGCAACATCACGCATCAGTGAATTCACCAGTCCATATCCCGGAGGACTTTGTATGAACGCAATGTCGATGCTGACTCAGGGATTAAAACAAACACAAGCGATCTGCTCAGAGCACAAAATAGCAATGGTTCAAGCCGGTCCATACCACAAATGCCCACAATGCGCCGTAGAGTTTCTGGAAGAGCAAAAGCGCAATGCACAAGCTGAAATTGATCGCACCGTACGTGAAAAACACTTTGCTGGGGCAATGCTTCCAGAGCGCCATGCTAATTCAGGTTTCAAGAATTACAACGTTCAACACGCTGGACACCAGAACGCTTTAAACCATGTTGTTTCATTCGCCAAGAACATGATCAATGGCCACAAGAATAATTTTGTGATGGTAGGGCCTACTGGTACAGGAAAAACTCATCTCAGCTGCGCTACGGCTCGAACATTGCTCAACAAAGGCAAGTATGCACGGTACATCACCAGCGAAGATCTGGCACAGCGAATCATGAACGCATGGGAGCAGCCGGACGCTACAGAAAAATCTGTGATTTATGATTTCAGCCAGTACGACCTGTTGATCCTGGATGAATATGGATTGCATGACCGTGATAAACGTCGGGAGTTGGTGCACAAAGTCCTGTATGCACGTTATGACCGCATGAAGCCGACCATGCTGATTTCTAATCTGACATTAGCTGAGCTGCAGAAAGACTTGGGTGATCGTCTTTGGTCTCGTTTTCAACAGGGTGGATTAACCGTAGTTGAATGCAATTGGACAGATCAGCGTGTAGGGGGTGGGGTGTGAATACAACAATTGAAGAATTTTTGAAAAATGGTGGCGAGATTAAGCAAATTGATTCTGATGATCAGTCAAAAATCCATAGGAAAGTTAGCTTTGAAGATCAGATAAGTTTGATGCTTTTTGCCTGTTATGCCACTACGCCATTTTCAGTGAAGGATGTGCAAGAAGCTGTTTTTGATTTTCATAGAACCACTATTTACAGCCTGCTTCAGGAGCATGTCAAAGGTGGTTATTTGGAGCGTGTATCAGAGAGTCATTATCGCGCAACTGCATATGCCAAAGACATTATGAATGTAAAGGGTGAAATTGCCGTATGAAGGATCTGAACAAAACATTGATGTTTATTTTCATGGCAATTGGCGCCGTCGTTTTGAGGGTTGGAGGTGTGGTGTGAATGACCAGCTACTCAATCACTGAATACAAAAAGATGGTGAAAGCCACCAGACCGAAAGGGCGCTCCAAGCGTCCTAAGGTGAAAGGCGAAAAAGTACCGAATGAGTTTGAGGCGAAACTGGCCCGAGAACTAAAGACTTTAAAAATTGAGTTTGAGCAGGAATTTGAGTTTCACCCAAAGCGGAAATGGAGAGCTGATTTCCACCTGGTAGGAAAAAAGATACTGGTAGAGGTTGAAGGTGCGATCTGGAGTGGAGGAAGGCACACAAGGGGTAAAGGCTACCTTGGGGACATGGAAAAGTATAACGCAGCAACAATGATGGGTTTTCAGGTAATACGGTTTAGTACAGATCAAGTGAAGTCAGGTCACGCGATCCAGCAGATAGAGAAGATGGTAGGGGATTTGGGATGAATGCAGCAGTAACGATTATGCAGGCAATGGATTGGACTAAGTTTAGTGCTGAGGATTGGTTTCGTCAGTTTGGGGCTTGGATGAATGGGGATACTGAAACCATGGTAGTCATGGTGAAAACTATGCCTACTCGACGAATTACCCAGGAACAGCGTGAACGTCTTCTGGCAATGTACATGAGTGATAAAACGCTTAAGGATCGCTTATGCACTCAGCGCCGTGGTATTCGTTGTCAGATTGATGACAATGAAGCGCGTGCAATTCAGCGAGTGATTATTGAATTAAAAACTATTGAAGATGAAATTGTTCAGGAATGGATATCAACATTATGGTCGCACTATGTGATGGGCAATTCATTGCGTGATATTGCTGAAAGTAACGACACATCAGTACTTCAGATCCGACAAGATCTGAAGTGTGGATTAGCTTTTGTGAAATGTCGCCATCCTCACTTAACTTTTGATATGTTTAAAAAAACCGTTTGACTGTGCGCACGGGGTATGCGATATTCGTGATATTGTGATCGAAGTGTACGTTAAAGCACTAGATTGATTTAAAAGCTCGCCAATGGTGGGCTTTTTTTGTACTAATAGATGTGATAAATTAGATTTAAGGCGGTAACTGCCGATGTGGGTCAGTTTAGCAAGTTCATCTTGTGACACTCCCGCCGTTGGAAATGTTACTATGAAGAAGCTCATCGAAAGGTGGGCTTTTTTGTTTCTATAGTCTTTTAAAATTAGAATAAGAAAACGAACTGCAAATACACTTTTTGTACATCGTAATGAGAAGTGTTGATTTATCTTCAATGGGCTTAGTTAACCCGTTGGATTGCTATGGTCCAGGAGATGTTTGACTTTATTTATGATGAAGTTCTAAAGGAGTATGAGCCATCAACATATGAAATAGTCAATAAGTTAAAGTTTTTTTCAATAGCTCTGCGATTATTTGCAGAACTCATGGATGAAGATGCATTCATTGAAATCAATACCTTGACTGTCATATTTAAATGCAGGTCTGGATCTACATGTTATTGGGTATTTGATATGCCTGAAATACGGAACAAAAAGCAGTTCGTTGAGTATCTGTCTTCTGAATTAAATAAATTGTGATGGTGGTTCAAGACTCAAAGAATGTAAGTCCTTTCGTGTTAAGGTGTTGTTATCTTTCCCACGTGAAAGAGCATGAGTCATGGAACTAATTTTTCTTATTGTTATTATCCTTTTTATAACAGTATTTGTAATGGTTAAACCCACCCATAAGAAGTCTGGTGGAAAATTTAGAGAGATGACTAAAAATAAGTTTAGTCATCAGATTTCCGGTGCAATTAACTTCCAACAACCCATAATTGAAATAGTTGGTCCAGAACTTGAAGATTCTGTTAGCAAAGTCGTTAATGCTCTTCTTATCATGGATACCACAAACACAGAATATACCTATGCAATTATGGTGATTGTAAGTGATATTCAAGTTGGTTATTTAAGTGATGAAGATGCTGAAAAGTTTCTGAAGATTTTAAAAGATAAAAATTTATACGAAGATACTGGAATTGAAGTAAAGGCACTTATCTATGGGGATTGGGGCAATGCTGATCAAATTGGAAATTTTAAAATCAATTTAAATCTTCCTAAAAATTTTGAAGACTCAGAAATTAAGTAATCGGATTTGCTAAGTGAGTCTCCTTTGGGGGATTTTTTATTATTTAAAATTTATTTCCTAACAAGAAAAGCAACCAAAATTAGACAATGAAAAACAATTTCTTAATATTCTCTATACTTTCTGATCAAAGCCTTGGTGCTATATTGTTCTTGCGATAAGAAGAAGATGCAATACGAAGAAAGTGACTACAGCACTGGCCCACTTATTTGACGAGTAAGTGGGCTTTTTATTGCCTGTAAAAAGGCGACCTAAGCCTACTGGAGTGCTGACCAGTGGAACATGCCATCGAGTAAACTTCCTTCGGGAATCCAGACTAGGGAGTAGCGCCCCGACCTAAAGAGGATTGAAAGCAAGTAAAGCAGACCGTACATGTTAGGTGTGTGTGATTGTGAGTAGCGTCTGGCCCCGCGAAGAGGGCTGTCTTACCAAGATTTTAATAAGCCTTGTATATAATATTATTATGTATATAATTCGGGCCAGATTCTATGGCTGTAGTTTCTATTAAGTTTCTGCCTCCTTTCCCTATAAAGGAGGTATTTTTTTGCCTATATTTTTCTTATGTCATGTGTTGCTACATTGTTTGATAGGTCACATTTAATAGTGAATTGATACAAGCATCTATAATTAAAAAACATAATATTCTGATAGATTAAAATTACAACAAAAAGTCTGGAGGTTTGTATGACACGTATACCAAACGGAACACAGGTTATTCATCATATCTCACTTTTCGATCATGCTTATTATAAGGAAGAGAATGGAATTTTAAAGGTTTGGAGCAAGGGAGAGTGGGTGGAGGCACTGATACCCAGTATTAATGAAATGATTGATAACGGTTTTGAATTAGAAGTTCTTCACAGCTAATTGTTATGCAGGCGATGAGCAAGTACTAACTTGTTATTTACCATCTATGATCACTCCACTTTTCAGTGGGCCTCCAACATTTGGGAGAAAAATATGCGGCAACTCTTAAAGCAGCTATTATGCTTTCATCACTACACTTATGAGTCGGATATTTTTATTCAGGTAGAATATTGCAAGTGTGGTAAGCATAGAGATGATTACACAAATTAAATAAAGTAAATTTAAAAGAGGTAAGCCTGTTCATGAATTTGATCAGGCTTTTTTAATTTATAGAGAAAAGTATGCTCCAATTTATATTCTGCTTATTTGGCCTGCATGGTGTGACTGAAATTAATTGTGATGACCAGAAAGAGTGTCGTCATTGTTTGAAAGAAGTTGAATAACAATCACTCAAGCAAAGAGCTGTTTCATAAAGCTGTAATATTTAAGCAATATAGTTGCTCTGCAAAAGAAGAAAGACGTTGTGACGCAAGTCAAGCCCGTTTAATTGGAGAGAGTTAAACGGGTTTTTTATTGAAATATATTGCTATTTTCCTTTTGTCGAACGTATTACGACTCAAACCCCGTCATTAATTTGTCGGGGTTTTTCTTTTCTTATTTGTGGTGAATATGCGATTAGGTCGAATGAGTTTGGGAATGGCTTTGGCATCCATGGGGATGATTTGAAGTGGTGTTGTGTAGAATAGATATTTCAAATTTCAAAAAGCCCATCAGGTAGATAGGCTTTTCTTACTAATCAAAAGATTGAGCGATGATTTACTTTTTATCTGTATTTTCTTTTTGATCATCTTGCTCTTTAGTGGAGGTTGTATCATTTTGATTGGGTTTATCTTGTGTAGGCTTCTGTGTATGGTTTTCTGATTTAGGCTTGTTTTCAGTAGCATTATTTGAAAATTGATTGAAAGAAGCTTTTTGAGCGGTATTTGTATTAACTAACATAGTTTTCTCAATTTTTGTTGCCGAAGATTCGACCTATTCAGAGTGACATACTAGTAGCACTTACAATGGGATGATTTGGAGGGATAAGTGTAGATATATGTAGGATTCAAATGTTTATATCTTATTTATATTTCAAAGGTTTTTATAATAAACCGGTCGCCAGATTGATCTGTATCACTATTTAAATAGTCAAGGTATTTAATTTATATCTTCTCGATACATTGCTGATACAAGGGGTGTATATGGATGAAAAAGAATATTTCTGGAAAACCAAGAAGCGTCCAATCAAAACCAAACCCCGCAATAAGCCACTACCGAAAGCCAAAGAAAAATACTTAGAAGCAGAAGAAACCCTATTTCAAGAATTAGAAGAACATGCCATTGGTTATCGTCGAAAGTTTCAATTTGAATCAACCAAAAATTGGCGGTTTGATTTTTATATTGTGAAGCTGAATCTTCTTATAGAAATTGTGGGTAGTCCATGGGCGGTTGGTCGTGGTGGGAAAAAGATAGCGAATTCATTTAATAAGTATGATCTTGCTGAAGATCAAGGTTATACATTTGTGCGTCTTGAGCCTCATCAAATTGAATCAGGTTATGCAATTAATTGGATTAGAAGCCAGTTAGAGAGATTAGACAATGGAACAGTTCAGACCATTCCCGCCGTCGGATCTGATTGATCAGGCTGAGGAAGAGGAAGCAATCCGATTGGCACCGGCACCAGAGCTTAAGGAATGGGTCTTTAAAAACTGGCTTACTCTCGGTGGTGAATTGCATAACCCTGATCATGATCATATTGCTGAATTACTGCATGACAATGAAGAGTTCCTTGCATTCGCCTGGGCTTCATCTGCCGCCGTAGCGAAAAAACGTATGGTGTTAGGCCAATGTGAAAAGGTCATGTTTAACGTAGGTGGCTGGAAGAAAGCACGCCAGGAACAACAGATGCGAGATTGGTTCGGCTTTGTACCACAATATCTGATTACGGTTGATGCTGCATTCTGTGAGCAAGCCTCAGATCGTGAGTTTTGTCGACTGATTGAACATGAGTTGTATCACATCGGAGTTGAACGTGATGAAGATGGTGAAATTATTTATAGCGATATGACTGGATTGCCTAAGCATTACTTGGCTGGCCATGATGTTGAAGTGTTCTTTGGTGAAGTTAAACGATGGGGTGCAGACGAGTCTGTCAAACGACTTTTGGAAATTGCCAAGAATGCGCCGTTTGTATCAGAGGCAAGTATGGCTGCGTGTTGTGGGAACTGTGTGATTGGTTAAATTTTTTTGCCTGTCTTGTACGACGTAGAACGACAAAGAGGTGTTTATGGCAGCATTAAAAGAGCCTGTAAAAATGTTTATAGTTCAGTCTCTTGCTTGCTTTGAAACCCCTCAACAAGTAGCAGACGCGGTAGAAGAAATATATAAGATCAAGATTGATCGAAAACAATGTCACAGTTATGACCCGACAAAATATGCAGGTCGTAATCTCAGTAAAAAATTAAAGGATTTATTTGAGCAAACTCGCAAAGAGTTTCGTGAAAATATTGATGATATTGCGATTGCTAACAAGGCGTTTCGTTTACGTGAGCTTCAGAAGATGTATGAGGATTCTGGAAAAAATAAACGGGCAAAACAAAATCTGCTGAAACAGGCATTCCAAGAAACAGATGGCCGTGTGACAAAGCAGGAAATCACTGGTCCAGACGGCGGGCCAATTCAACAAGAAACCAAATCAACGCATCAATTCACACCAGATGAGCTTAACGGACTATCCGCTCAAGAGCTTTCGCGTTTAGCAATTAATGGCAAGTTATGACTTATGCAATCGAAGATATAGCGCCACTAATTAAAGAGTGGACGATCAATACACGTCTGCCTGAAATCATTGAAGAAATGAAACGGCGTTATTACTACCGGATGCTGATAGAGCAGAATGAACTAAGTCGAGAGGCTGAAATCTACAGATGTAAGAATGATCCGGCTCATTGGTTTAATCACTGGGTATGGACTTACGATCCACGGGGCATGCCTTTTGGACTGCCTGCGAATATTCCTTTTGTTTTGCGTCCTGGTCAGGTTGAACTCGTTGATTGGCTGATTGAACGTGAAGGTACCCAGACACACGGTTTAATTGAAAAAAGTCTTGACGAAGGGATGAGCTATGTAGTCTTGGGCTTTTATTTGCACCGGTGGTTATTCGTTGAAGGCTTTGCTGGTGGCGTCGGTAGTCGTAAAGAAGATCTGGTTGATAAAAAAGGCGATCCGAAAACGTTACTGCACAAATTTAGGGATATGTTTTCCAAGCTGCCAGACTGGATGAAACCTAAAGGCTTTGTCGAGAAAGTGCATGACAACTACATGCGAATCATCAACCCGGACAACGGCGCAACGGTTACGGGTGAGGCTGGTGACAATATTGGCCGTGGTGGTCGTACCACAATGTACTTTCTGGATGAATGGGCATTCGTAGAGCGGCAAGAAGCTGTTGATGCTGCCATTTCTCAAAACACAAACGTACATATCAAGGGATCTACACCAAACGGTATTGGGGACAAGTTTCACCAAGATCGTTTTAGTGGTCGTTACGCCGTTTTTACGATGGCATGGCGTGATAACCCAGATAAGAATTGGCAGGTCGAATTTAATGGCAAATTAATTTACCCCTGGTATGAAAAACAATTAGCCACTCTTGATGACATTGTTTTAGCTCAAGAGGTTGATATTGATTATGCCGCCTCGGTAGAAGGTGTGTTGATTCCATCAGCATGGGTACAAGCTGCCGTTGATGCTCATCTTGAATTAGATATTCAGCCGTCAGGGGAATGTATAGGTGCGCTTGATGTGGCAGATGAGGGCAAGGATAAAAACTCTTTTGCCGCACGTCATGGCATCGTACTGCAGTATTTGGATACTTGGTCAGGCGTTGGTGATGACATCTTTGGCACAACTCAGAAAGCTATTGATGCTTGTCTTGATCTACGTTTGAACTCGTTTTATTACGATGCCGATGGTCTTGGTGCTGGTGTACGTGGTGATGCCCGAGTCATTAATGAGCAAAATAGATCCAAAGGTATTCCGGAGATCGAAGCAAATCCATTCCGAGGCTCAGGTGCGGTGCACAACCCGGAGCAGGAAATGGTTGAGGCGCGTAAAAACGTAGACTTCTTTGCCAATCTTAAAGCTCAGATGTGGTGGTCACTGCGCATCAAATTCCAGAATACTTATCGAGCTTTACAAGGTATGCAATATGACCCAGACAATCTTATTTCGCTCTCTACCAAAGACATAAACAAGCAGGAGCTTGAACAGCTCAAGCGAGAGTTATCGCAACCCACTTATACAAAAAATGGTGCAGGCAAAATCCTAGTCAATAAGCAACCGGACGGGGCCTTGTCTCCAAACCGAGCAGACGGCGTCATGATTTGCTTTAGTGATATCCGAGAGCGAAAACGGAAAAAACCTGCAGGTGCAGGTAGTCGAACCTATTAAAAGGAAAACATATGGCAAAGTCTAAAAAGGACAAAGCGTCAAAAAAGGCTTTGTCTTACGGCAATTTATACACTCAAGAGGCAGTCACTCAGTTTTTGGTGAATTTTGGCAAGCAACCAGATACGGATGAAGTGTTGCGCAAAGCGGGTATTACTCGTCATAGATTACGTGTATTGCTAGATGATGATGAGATTGCACAAGTAGTTGAAACACGGATTGATGCACTTTTAGCAACACCGTTGCGAATTGAACCAAATGATACGGATGAAGCGGAAAAGCTGAATCTCATCCTGAAAGAATGGTTCCATGAAATTGCGACTGCTGCCATGAGTGCACTGTTCTTCGGGTACTCGGTTCAGGAAGCTGTATATGAGTTAAAGCCGGAAGGTTATGTGGGTATCCAGTGGATTGGTGAAAAACCGATGCAGTGGTTTGAGCCTAAGAATGATGGTCGGCTAATCTATCGTCAGGATGGAAACAATGCAGAGCATGAGGTAGATCAAGCATTCAAATTCTTCTTAACACGCCGTAAAGCCACATACGAACAGCCATATGGTAAAGCGCTATTAGCCACGCTGTATTGGTTATTCTTCTTTAAGCAGAATGGCTTCAAATTCTGGGCGAAATTCCTCGAACGTTTTGGAACACCAATCTTACTGGGTAAGTGCAAAGATACTGAAACTGATGATATGAGCAAAGCCTTGTTAACTGCTCATGCTCAAAGCGTATTGTCGATTGATGCAGATGATGATGTTCAGATTCTTTCCGCACCAGGAACAAACGGTTCAGCAGGGGCAGCGTTTGAGGCATTTAATAATCAGCTGATTCGTCAGATCCAGAAAGTTGTACTAGGGCAGACACTTACCAGCGGGACTGATGGGAAGGGAAGCTACAGTCTTGGTCAAGTGCATGAAAATGTACGAATGGATAAGCTTAAATCTGATATTAGGCTTGTCACACCAACTTTACAGGCTGTGGTCAATGCTCTATGCGCTTTAAACGGTTGGGGGGATTATGAAGTGATGCTTGGTGAGAAACCAAAACCACTGAATAAGGACCAAGCAGAGCGTGATGTCCATTTAAAGAATGCGGGTGCAAATCTGTCTAAAGAATATTTTGTTCGCGAGTATGGTCTACAGGAAGGGGATTTGAATGAGCAGGTTCCTACCAGCTTCAATCAATTCTCTGCATTACCGCGCCAAGCATTCAACTTTAAGGCGTCAGCAAACAAACTATCACCTGAACAGCAAGAAGTTGAAGAATTGACTGACGGCCAGGATGAATTACAGCTACTGAAACCGGATCAGGTCAAGGAGTTGGTATTCAAGTCTGATAGCCCTGAAAGCTTTGCTTATAACTTGATGCAGTTAATACCTGGTGCAACTCAGACACAGTTTACGGCCAATCTGGATCAGGCTTTGTATGCTGCGGATGTATTGGGGTATGTGACGGCGCAAAATGGGAAGTAAGTTATGCAACCAGTCACATTCCTTGAGGCACTTCGGTTTGCTCACAGTAAAAAAATCGTGCTGCCTGATGAGTTTTATTCAATGGATCTAAAGACCCGGCAGATGGCAACTACGGTTAGTTTTCTATCGAGTCTTGAGCAAATTGAGACTGTCATCAAGGCGGTGAATAAATCGATTGCCGACGGCGGTACTTTTAAAGATTTTCAGAAGCTCATTGAAGAATCTGAAATCATTCTGCCAAAGCACTACCTGGACAATGTATTTCGTACCAACATCCAGAGTGCGTACGGTCATGGGCGGTGGCAACAACAGCAACGGAATAAGGCTAAACGACCATATCTGATGTATTCGGCGATCAATGATAGTCGGGTACGTCCTAGCCACTTGGCTTTAAATCGGACTGTCCGTCCGATTGATGATCCATTCTGGCTGACACATTACCCGCCGCTGGGCTTTCGTTGTCGCTGTACCGTGATTGCCTTAACCGAGAAGCAGGCATTGAAATATGGTATTACACCAGATGATCAGTTGCCAGAAGTGGCTGAAGCTTTGGACTGGAGTTCTCATCCATTACAGTTTGGTGAACTTGAATCACTGGTGGATAAAAAGATCAGTGCTTCAAGCCTAGATAAAGAATATCTTCTCGAGCAGAAGGAAGTTATCAAGGCTGAATGGACAGCAAGTAAAAAGCTCACCAGTCTATTTGCTCCGATGGATGATAAGACTCGGGACCTGTTTGATACGGTAGCCAATACAGTAATGCCACTTGATCCAAGCATTCGGCCAAGTGCGATTCGTACCTTTTTGGACTATGTACAGGGAAATGATGCCGCACTGACTGGCTATTTAAACTCTGCTACAGGCTCACTAGCTGATGATGTACTTAAGCGCTGGCTGAGTACCGACATGGCAGCTATTCAGGCTGTAGCAAGCAATACAGCTTCAACCGTGGTGGGTGTTGCGACACTTCAACAAGTAGCGGCTTATCAGGTAGGACAGGCAGTCCAGTTGAATGCGCCGTTACTGATGGCTGATACAGCTTCAGATATCGTAATTAAGATTGAGAATGCTAAAGGGCTGGGCATTGATCTGGATATGTTAAATGCTGGTAATGGTGTTCTCATGCCGATGGGGCTATCTTTTGAGGTTGTTTCGATTGAAACAGTTGAAGGGCGGGTGGTTTATAAATTAAAGGCTTTAAAGATTTAGCTTTCTGCATTAGATTAAGTCAAAAATAATTCACTTAATATGTTATGGAAGCAATCTTAAAAATAGTAACCGTTCTGGGGTCAATTTTAGTTCCTTTACTTGTAGCACACCTAAGCTCAAGGAATTCAATTCGTAGACATCCAAAAGAGGAATTCGCTGACGATGTAAAAAATGCAAAAGAGTTTGAAGCATTGATAGACTCTAAAGAGCCTAATCTTATAAAAGATCGAGTAGCTCAGCAGTTATTCCAAAGTAAAAAAATTACTTTTAGAGAAGCTATTTATTTTAGGCAATTTGAGAATATGGAATGCTGGGTGAAGAGCTATATATCAGTGAAAAGATTCATTAAGGTTGATCGAGATGATGAAAATAATATTATTGATATATCATTTGAATATTCTCTTCGGAAAAGAGCTCGCTATTTATTAGTTTATGGAGTAACGGTAAGTTTAGGTCTCTTTTTAATATTTTGGTTTAATCCAATTAGAAAATATCTAAATATTAATTTTGATTGGCCTAATCCTTTAACTATTACAATCATAGTTCTTTGGTCCTTTGTATTTTTATCTCTTGGATTTTACAACTTGGTTACTGATAAAACCTATTCAGAAGCTAAAAAGTTTATGACTGATTTTAGAGATGAGGCTATTAAACTAAAGTAAATTATAAACATCAAAACCGCTCCTTATGGGGCGGTTTTTTTATGGAGCATGAAAAATGCCTGAACTTAATCAGGAGCATTTGCGCTGTCAGTTTACGGCTGTAAATGTTCCGATCACTACAGTAGAAGATGGTGAAAAAAAGCGCCGTACGTTTGAAGCGGAAGTATATAGCGGTGGTCGCATCGACAATCACTATTACTGGGGCCGTGCAGGTGTAGTTATTGACC
Source organism: Acinetobacter lwoffii (assembly GCF_052078135.1). GTDB lineage: Bacteria > Pseudomonadota > Gammaproteobacteria > Pseudomonadales > Moraxellaceae > Acinetobacter > Acinetobacter lwoffii_Z. The sequence continues at coordinate 69,310 of NZ_JBQGUZ010000004.1, read as the reverse complement.
TCCAAGGACTGCAACTAAAACCCAAAACCGGGCTTGTTGAAGAGCATTTTGGTGGTAAGCGTGTCGGTGTAGCCACTTCATACGAAATCAATCAAACCTTCAAGGCTAAAGGGCATTTTTTAAGTAATGCTAAAGCCAAAGAAATTGTGCAAGACATTGATGAAGAATACCCATTCCAAATGTCTTGGTGGGCTGATCCTGAATCTATTGAAGAAATCGCACCAGGTAAAACAGTTGAAGTAAATGGTCAACAGTTTACAGGCCCATTGCATGTGTTCCGAAATGTGCGAGTACATGAAATCACAATCTGTGGTGTGGGTGCTGATACTCAAACCACAATCGAAGCCTTTTCGGGCAAACCACAACCAACTCAAGAGGACACCAACGTGACCGAGTTAGAAAAAGCACAACAGGCCAAAGAGCAGGCAGAGCGTGAACGTGATGATGCCTTGGCTGAACTTAAGCAGTTCAAAGCACAGAAACGTGCTGATGAAATTACAGCTTTAGAAACTGAACTTAAAACGCAATTCAGTGCAGAGGATAAAACCGCTTATACCAATATGGATGATTCGGTTTTTACCTTCGCGGCTAAGCAACTTCGCCAATTCTCGGCAGGTAATCAGCAACCACCAGCTGGACAACAGCCACAACAAGCACCAAGTGTGAATCCGGCATTTGCTCACTTGTTTAATCACCAGGCGAACGGTGGTCAGGGTGGTCAAGCTCCACAAGGCTCGGCTCTGGATCAGGCATTCAATCAATTTATGGCAGCGCAGCAACAAGGAGCTAAATCATGAGCCAAGTATTAACAGGCGCTATTGAGAATAAACAGCTGGTGGTTGGCGATGGTGTTCGTACCGAGAATGCCAAAGTAAAAACAGCAACGGCGTACAAGCGCGGGGATCTGCTAATTGTTGGTGCCAATAATGTGGCTGATCATCCTGCAGTTACCACGGGTGTGGTGGGTGACTGGAATGCTATTGCTGTATCAGATTTCACAGCAGAGCAAGCTACTTACCATGCTGCAAATAATCTTGAAATGCCGCTCTATGTACAGGGTGCATTTGATATTGCAGTAGTAACAGTGAATGGAACGCCGCTGACCACCGCTCAATATGATGCTGTACGCGCACAAGCATTAAAAAACAAAATCGAACTTCGTAAAGTTGTGGGGAACTAAGACATGAGTCAAACTTTTACATTTCAAAATGCACCGGTTGAATTGCTGGATGTGCCACAACTTGTATTGTTAACAGATACCACTCAAAAAGTTGATACCTGGTTGATGGATCGCTTCTTTCCACAACGTGTTTCATACACTAAAAAAGAAGTACCAGTTGGTGAGTTAAATACAGCGACTCCACTTGCGCCGTTTGTTACTCCGACAGCAGCTGGTCGGCAGATCAAAGTAGGTGAATCGGGTAACGTAAAATTCGTTAAGCCAGCTTACTTGAAACCGATGATGACGGTGATGCCGAGTGAAGTGCAGAATACTGCTTTGATTGCACGTTTACGTCAGTTCGGCGTAATTGCCACCGGTTCAAACCGCTTATCTGATGCAGATCTACTACTGATTGATCAGGCTCAAAAAGCTTTATATCTTCGCCAGTCAATTGAAAACCGAAAATTACTGATTGCACGTGATGTATTGCTCTACGGTAAAACCACTTTTGCTTCAGCTGACTTCCCAATGTATGAAGTGGATTATGAGCGTAATCCAGCGTGTAACTATGCACCATTAATCAAATGGGGACAGGTTGGAGCAACGCCTGTTAAAGACATTCAGGCCATGATTGATTTGTCTATTGAGCACTCAGGTACATCACCAATTATGGCTTTGACCACTTCTAAGGTATACAACACCTTAATCAAGGACCCAGAGTTCAAGGAAAAATTCATTGCCCCGTATGCCGGTATTAGCGTTCCACTAACTCCGACCTTCGATCAAGCTGATAAGCCTCAATTCCGTGGCACAGTGGATAATATTGAAATCTGGACTTATGACGTAGGCCACAACATGGGTGGAGCTTCTGAGCGTTTTATCCCTGAAGACTTTTTTGGTCTTGTTTCGGATGCGAATGGATGGATTGCACATTGTGCATTGCAAAATGTTGAAGCATTTGGCCAAGCTCTGGAATTCTATTTGGGTCAATGGCAAGAAAAGAACCCTTCAAGCATTCAATTGCTTGCTGAATCTTCTCCACTTGCTGTTCCGAATAACAAAAATGGTTTAGTCGGCGGTCGCGGATTCGTTTAAGGAGTAATACATGTCGAAGTACATTGCAAAACAATCGATCGGACATTTTCGTCCGGGTCAGGAAATCAAAGGGCTTGAAGCTAAACAACTTCAGGCCCTTTTAGCATCTGGGGCTATTGAAGAATATCAAGAGCCGGAAGAACCTAAGGCAGATGGCACGGCCGCACGCTTGGCTGAACTTGAAAAGTCCAATGCTGAGTTAACAGCAGCAAATAAAACCTTAACTGAAGCCAATCAGGCAGCAGTTGCGGACAAGGCTAAAGCAGATCAGGAAATTGCCGAGCTAAAAGCTAAAGTGGCTGAACTGGAAAAGGTTAAACCTGCTGCAAAACCTAAAGCAGATGCCAAGCCTGCGGATGAAACCAAGTAGGTGATCTATGTATGCGACTAAAGCTGATTTAGTCGCTCGATTTGGTGAAAACGTACTTAACCTTGCACTCATGTTTCCTGCTGATGCTCCAGATCCATTAGAGACAGCATTGCAAGATGCTTGTGAGGAAGTGGACGGATATCTAGCAGTACGCTACCCATTACCCTTGCCAAATGTGCCTAACAATTTAAAGCGAATAGTGTGTGAAATTGCTCGCTATAAACTTTATTTCGAGGAAGCACCTGAAGCTACCGAAGTCCGTTACAGGATGGCGATAGATTTCTTAAAGGGTGTACGGGATGGCAAAAACTCACTGGCAATTTTAGATACCAGTAACCAAATTAGCGACGACCAACCCAAAGGGCGACCTTCGACGGCACCAGTCGGCACTTCATATACCGGTGGCGTATTTGGAGATTCTATCCTGGATCAAATGCCCAGCATGAAGTGAGGTGTTTATGGCTTTTGCAATAACCATTCAGGCAGATAGTTCACCTATTGAAGCGGTGCTGAATCAATTAGGTGACTTTGATTCACTCAAGAGCCAGTTGTTTGATGAGATCGGTGCTGGGCTTGTGAATAGTATTCAGCATCGGTTTCTAACTGGTACTGGCTTAGATGGAAACCCGTGGAAGATTTCATGGCGTGCACGCATGCAAGGTGGCGAGACGCTGCGTGATACTGGCCGTCTAATGAATTCCTACACACACAATGTACTTTCAAGTGGTGTGGAAGTGGGCACTGATGTTGCGTATGCACCCCATCTACATTACGGCGCAACAATCCTACCCAAGAATGGCCAATACATTACATTCGCAGTGGGTGGTCAGTATCGAAAGGTTAAGAAATCCATTATTCCGCCTCGGACCCAACTTGGTCTTGATGCTGAAGATGAGGTTATGGTTTTGGATATTGTTGGGAGTTTTATCGATGAGCACCTTCTTCGCGGTACGTGATGAGATTGCAGAAAAACTGAAAGAGATTCCAGAATTTCTAAAGATCTATACGCCGTTAAACTCAGTCACCGTAACCGAGATGTCGCAAGTCACGCCGTCGGCACACGTCAATTTTGTTCGTATAGATAAAAAGGCAAGTGCAGGTCGTGGAAGCATCAACCAGATCGGTCAGCAATGGGCGGTTACGGTGGCATGTCGCAATGCTCAATCTCAAATGACCGATGGACGTGCTGTAAGTGATGAAGCGGGGCTTTTGACTGAGAAGGTGATTCAACTGCTTTCCGGTTGGCAACCACAAGCATCACGTACGGCGCTGGAATTTATTTCAGTTCGGGATGGCTACAGTCCGGGCTTTGCATACATCACGATTATTTTTGAATCACAAAAATTCATTTAGGAGCCAGTCATGGCAAAACAATACAAGGCAACTCAGCCTGTCGGCCGCTTTCAAAAAGGCGATATGGTCGGCGGATTGGATGATGCTCAGATTAAAAAATTACTGGCAGATGGCGTGATTCAGGAAGTACCTGAACCTAAAGCTACTCCAGCCAAGAAAACCACAGGGGATGAAAAGTAATGGCTAAAGAATATATCTCGTTGCAGGGTAAATTCTATTTATCCAAGCTAACCAATGGTATTGCTGGCGCTATGCGTCATCTGGGCAACGTGCCCGATTTTGAGCTTGAAATTGGTGCAGATGTTATTGAGCATCAGGAATCAACTTCTGGCAATCGCACAACCGACTTCACCATGGTAAATACAACCTCTGTGAATTTCTCTGGAACACTTGAAGAAGTAGACAAAGACAATCTGGAGTACATCGTATCTGGTACCAACTCTGAAGTTGTAAGCAAAGCGATTGCTGATGAATCATTAGGTACTGTGGTTGCTGGTCAGGAAATTCAATTAAAGGGTTATAACCTGTCAGAAGTGACATTTAAGGACTCTACTAGCGGCACACCAAAAACACTTACTGATGATCAGTACACCGTGGATGCTAAGTTTGGCACTGTGATTTTTCATGATGTAGCAGACCTCACGATGCCGATCCTAGCAACATACACAACTGGTGCTGTAACACATACCACTCTGGCCAATAACTTCAATGAAGAGTATGAACTGTTCTTCAAAGGGGTGAATACAGCAAACGGTAAGCACATGGCTGTGCGCTTATGGCGAACTAAAAAGTCACCTGAAACCACTTTCCCATTAATTCATGAAGAATTGGGTCAGTATGAAATCTCTGGTCAGGCCTTATCTGATGTGGGTAAAGAAACAGACCCAACACTTGGCTTATATGGCCATATCGTAACGATTCCGGCAGCAACAGCACCGTAACCCACACAGGCACAAAGAACTCCACGGCGCATTAGCGTCTTTTTTTGTGCCTGCCTTATAGTAATAAGTCTTAAAACATTTAAGATGAAACTTAATAAATAGTAAAAAATAAAGATTATGTAATCTTTTGTTATTCTAATTTTCATCTGATGGGGATATAAAAGATATTCAGTTCACGTTAAGAATGAATCTGCTATGACTAAAATAGAAATATTTGTCTCCATCCTAGCCGTAATAATTATTTCTACTATTATTTATCTTGTATGTCAGTAAGTTAGTAAGCTAAGAACCGCCTTTGGGGCGGTTTTTTGATAAGTGGAAGTTTCACCTGGCTATATAGGGTCAATTTTAAAAAGACTTAAAATAGTAAAACATAACTTTACAAATCCACTCTCCCTAGATGTTAGATAAGATTGAAAATTAATGTAAAGTGTCGCCCTTAATACATGGGGATATTATGAAAAATTTAAGCTTATTCTTTTTTATTATGATTTTAGCTGGGTGTGGACACGGGGAATCTAGTGGTCAGCATCTTGATTTAGAAACAAGCAAAAAGGAACAGCTTGAATTTGCAAAAGAAGCTACAAAAGAATTCATTCCCAATCCTGATTCAGCTAAGTTCCGCAATCAAATAGGAGAGTGTGGAGAGGTAAGCTATAAAGAAGCAGACGGTAAAGATATTGGTTTTCAACGTTTCATTGTGCTTCAGAAAAATATAGTGCTTGTAGAAAATCAGACGGATCAAAAGCAATTTGAGTTGTCATGGAAGAGTGCTTGTACGCCAAGCTGGAATTAATTAAAAAGCCCTTTAATTAAGGGCTTTCTTTTATTCACCAGATGATTCGGATTTTTGGTCCTTACCATCTCCATATTCTAAAGCAACCTGTTGCGCTTCAGCTGCAGCAGTGGCTTCTATTGGAATCGAGTCAGCTGCGATAGCTACGGTACCAGTAAATCCCATTAAAGCTAAGATTAGAATTTTCGAATACTTTTTCATTTGAATTTCCTCTACGTTTCTAAGACTTAATTTCAGTGTAGAGAATGATTTAAATCGTGGATGTAGCAGCTATGTCGGGATATGTAAGATATTCAGGTCTAAAGTTATAGGTTTCTAGGTTTGCGTAAGAATGCTTTTCGGTTGAAACTTTTTGTTGAGTTGCTTAACGAAATGTTTGAATGCTTCAGTAGGTAGCTACACTCTAAAGAAACTTCACTAACTTCTAAATCTTTGTAACATGCAATAATTTTTTTGTAATCTTTATGTTATAAATTGTTTGCTTTGCTTATCATATGAATAATGAAAAGTGGAGCACCGAAAATGCTAACAAAAACAGAAATCATTGTTGTCATTCTAATGGTAGTAGCCTTAATTTTCATCGTGTATGAGATGGGACAAGGTGGTAGTTGGACTTTATAGAATTCAGCCTTTATCAACGGTAAAAGAAAAGCACCTTCGGGTGCTTTTTTAATGCCTAAAATTTATTTCAGAGACCCATCATGAATGATTTTTTCCTAGCAACAAATCGAAGCATCAAAATCAATGACATTGAAGTGCGTCAGATCCAGATGAAAGATTTTGACACCTGGGCAATGCCTGCTGAAGTATTGAAGAACTTCATCAAAGACCAAAATCATTCAGATGAGATTTTGACAGGGCTGTTTAAAGCTCATGGTGTGCAAGTCATTTCGACCTTGGCATGCGTCACTGATCTGGATAATGAATCACTGGTGGAACTTGCCGCTGATGAGCAGGGATTTAAAGATCTACTTAAAGCGGTGCTTCTGGTCAACCAGACTTACTTCAAATACGAAAAACCGAAACGCGGTATTAAAAAGAAAGATGACTCCACCTGGTTTGATTCATTCCAGTTTTTGGTATCAATGGGCCATCAGCATAGTGAAATCATGGAAATGACTTACGGTGCATTTCAGAACTACGTTAATGCAGCAAATAAGCTGTATAAGCAGGGAATCTTTAATAACGCCGTTGCAGCGCGTGTGGCACAATCTGATAAGAAAGGTTTTGAGTCATTTAAGAAAGAAATGGTTTCTGATTGATCGACTATCTTCCTAAAGTTATGATGTAAAGATAATAATTTAGGGATAGGGAAAATGGCTAAAGTGGAATGTCTTGTTTGTGGGCGTGTAGGCTCTGCAAAAACTAAAGGTAGTTTTCTTATAACTATCGTTTTGCTTTTTATTGGCTTGCTTCCAGGGATAATATATGAAATCTGGCGTAGATCAGGCGGTAAAGTCTGTGGTTCTTGCGGCAGTCAAAATATAAGACTTTATTCACCTTTGCCTAAACAAATACAGCAACCAATCCAACAAGAAACACAGCCAGAAGTTTTTAAAATACCAAGCAAAACTAAATTAGTCGCAAATGATATATTTTCAAATAATGCAGGTAATTTTGTAAAATTGGACGAAAATGGAGTTGAGCAAAAGAATTGCCCCGATTGTCGCGAACTAATTAGATTTGATGCGAGAAAATGTAAGCACTGCGGCTCAATCTTAGAGAAAACATCTTAAACACTTATATTTATACCCAGTGTTATACCCGCTTCGGCGGGTTTTTTATTGCCTAAAATTTAGAGGTCAGCATGTCTGGTAAAAATTTAACATTCAAATTAATCATGGATGCCGACACTAAAGGTTTTGTTGGCAATATTAGACAGTCAGAAGATACAGTTAAATCAGTATTCAACACAATTAAGCAAGAATCTGAACGCTTAAAACAGGCAACTGCCGATGCTTCGAAAGAAATGGGAAATATTATCCCTAAAGGCACGACAGAGCTTGCTGACAAGCTTTCCCAGTCTCTAAATGCTGCTACTGGAATCATCAAAGATGCTGGGGAAAATGCAAAATCCACAGCAGGAAACTTTACAGATTTTGGTAATAAGGCTGAAAAAGCATTAGGCCAACTTAAGAGTGATTTAGTTCAAGCCAAACAAAACCTTGAAGCATTTTCTAAAACCAGTGCTTCACCTGCAGATATTGAAAAAGCACAGGTTCAGGTTGATCAGTTAGAAAAAGAAGTACAGCAGACTGATCAGGCATTTAATAATTTTCAAGCTGAAGTAGGTAAAGCCAACAACAGCTTAAGAGAAACAGACACAGCAGCTCAGACGGCGCAAAAAGGTATTGATGGCGCTAAATTTGCTGTTAACACACTTGTGGGCGCATTAACTGCTCTTGGCATAGGTTTAGGTATTCGTGAGCTTGCAGAAGCTGCCGACTCATACACTAACCTCTCTGTTCGTATTCAGATTGCTACCCGTGAAGGTGGTAATTTTAATTCTGCAATGGCTGGAGTTCATCAGGTAGCACTTGCCACAAATTCTAGTTTACAGGCAACAGGTGATTTATTTACCCGACTGAATACAGTCGGCAAAGAAATGGGGATGACGCAACAACAAGCGCTAGACCTGACTAAAACAGTTACCCAAGCCATTCAGATCGGTGGTGGTTCAGCTCAGGCCAGTGAAGCGGCTGTACAGCAATTCATCCAAGCCATGCAGGGCGGTGTTCTTCGTGGTGAAGAATTCAACTCTATGATGGAAAATGGTTACGGTCTTGCTGAGGCTCTAGCTAAAGGGTTGGGAGTCACGACTGGTGAACTCCGCAAGATGGCGGAAAATGGTGAGCTTTCAGCAGAGCGTGTTATTAAAGCTTTGCAAAGTCAGGCTACCCAGATCCAAGAAACCTACAACCAGTTTCCAACTACTATCAGCAATGCGCTGCAGAAGATTTCTACACAATGGCAGATTCTGATTGGTGAGATGGATCAGGCCAATGGCTCAAGTGCAACGGTAGCTAATGCACTATCAATCATTGCTGATAATCTTGGAATCCTCAAAGTATTCTTTGATGATGTTGCTGAAGGTATTGGGTGGTTCCAGGGTAAACTATCTGAGATTGATCCATCTACAATTGAAGCAATCCGAAGCACGTTATCGGCTGTATACGACACAATTAAAACTGTCATATCCAGTATGGCGGGGATTGCTGAAACAGCATGGAGTGCCTTTACATCTACTTTAGATGCAGTAGCCCCGTTATTTAACGCAATTATGGGTGGTAAAGAAGAAGTTAGTGGTTTAACAACTCTATTCAATGTTTTTAAAGTTGCATTGGGGGTGGTATCTGATGCTGCAACTGGCCTAAACATTGCTCTTAAGTTACTCCTTGCGGGTATTCAGTTTATTTCAGGAGGTATTTATGCACTTAGTGCCGCCGTCCTGGATTTCTTAGGGTTCGATGATCTTGCTGCACAGGCTCAGAATGCGTCTGATGCTCTGTTTAGACAGGCCGAAAAGAATGGAAGAGAAGCCAATAGACTTGCGCTTGAAAGCAAATCTGCGACAAGAGAAGCAATTCGAGAGATTCGTCAGACTGAAGATGAGGCAAATAAAGAACGGGTTGCTGAGAGCCAAAAAACTCTTAATGAATTAAAGCTTCAAGAGGAAAAGCATAAGGCTGACTACAAGGCTATTAGTGATGAGCGTGTTCAGCTAGAGCAGCAGCTCTATGAAGCACGCAAAACTGGTAATCAGGCTGCAATTGATCAGGCTGTAAAAGGTCTTGCTGACTTAGATACTAAGGAAAAAGCGTATCAGGCTGAAAGCCAGAAAATCACTGAGGCTAAGATTAAAGCTGCACAAGATTGGGTAAATGCTCAACTTGCAGCAGCAGATGGTACTCAAAAAGCAGCGGATGCAGCCACCCAAAAAACCCTACAAACTACTCTTGCGGCTCAAGGTTTAAAAATTGAGTTTGATAGTACTGGCAAAGCAATTGTCAAAGCCATGGATGACGGTGCTAAGGCCACAGAGGGTACGGCAAACGCAGCTGATAAAGCACGAAAAGCTGCAACCGCTTTAGGTCTGGATCTGGATGTTTCCTTAAATCGTGTCTCTGAAAAGTTTGCAGAAAATGGCAAAAATGTTAATAAATTTGCAGCAGGCCTTGATGATCTTGGTGTTAAGGGAAAGCAGGCTGGGCAGGTTACCTATGAAGCTTGGTTGACATGGCTGGAAACCGCCAAAAGCCAAGCTGAAATTAATATGGCCAAAGCAAAACTTCAGGAGTTCGGGGACCAGGGCAAAGTTTCAACAAGTCAGGTAGAGCAAGGCCTCATTGCTATCAAGTTGCAGGCTCAAGGACTACCGGATGATATTGACCCGGTAACCGAAGCTTTCAAGCGTCTAGGTATTCAGACCAAAGAGCAGCTCAAGCTTTCCGCTCAACAAGCTTTGATGGATTACATCACAATCCGGGATAGCGGCAAGGCTACAGCTGAGGGTATCCAGAAAGCTTACGAAAAAGCCGCTCAGTCTGCCGCTGCATCTGGTGATGCTGGCGTTATTGCTGCAACCAATGCTGCAAATGCTGGGCGTAATCTTGAAATTCAAATTGATGACACAGGCGTTGCTGCCGTCAAATCCATGGATGAGTGGGAAAAATCTAATCACCGCGTTAGAGATTCTGCACGCGGTATTGGCGATGGGTATCGTCATGCTGGTCGAATCGCAAGAGAGGAGGCCAAAACTTCAACTGAAGCTTGGGCTGATGCAGTCAATAAGGCCAAAGGTGATTTCAATAAAGAGATGAAACGCCAGGGCGAGGCATTGAGCAAGGGGATCTATGGATATGACTCCTATACCAAGGACGATGTCTTATCTCAACTCAAGAGCAAAGGCTACAGCGATAAGGAAGCACAAAAGCTTGCCGGCACCATCTGGTCTAAGGCTTTGGAAGCAGATCGTGATGCTAAAGCTCAAGGACTGGGTAAGGATGGCAACCCTGCAATGAAAGCATTAATCAATGCTGAATTTGATCGGGCGGCAGCGAATGGTCTGACCACTCAGCACGGTACCAACAAGATCAATGAGCTACTTCGCAATATCAACCTGGCTTCAACTGGGTCCAATAGCCTGAATGACTACGCGCCGTCTATTCCTTCAGTACCATCAACCAGAGATTATGGTAAGGGGGGTGATAGTGTGAATTACAACATTCAATTCGGAGGTCAAACCCTATCCCTTACAGGCGATGCAAGCCAAAAGGATGTGATGACCAGTCTGGTAAATCAATTAAAAGGTATAGCGAAATCAACATGAAACTCATTCGCTTAGCAACATCCGAAACCGTCCCATTAGAGGACGGTTTTTTATGGCCTGATGAATTCTCCTGGAAGGCTATTGAGCAAACACAAAACTTCACCATTGATGGCTCTCTGATCATTCAGGAGGGCAAAAAGAAGTCGGGTCGACCAATTACCTTGCAACCGGCAGATCCACAGATGGGTTGGATCAGGTTGCGTGAATTACGGACTGTTCTTGAATGGTCAAAATTACAGGATGAAAATTTCAGACTGCAGTTTGAGCAACCGCATGACAACCGACAATTCACAGTCAAATTTAATCACCAGGATGGGGCTTTAGAGGCTGCACCGGTAAAAGGAATTCCAGCGGTATCACTGGATGATTATTTTAATGTGACCTTGCGCTTTACGGAGTTAAACGATGGCGATTGAAACCAAGGATTTAGTAATCTACAAGTCTGAACGCTTGACGGACAACTCTGATGGCGGTGGTAAATACTCTGGTGTTGTGGTTCAGGATGGCATCAGTAATAACCTGTTCAATGATGTATCAGAAATGGATCGAACCATGGGTGATGTCTCCATGCGTAAGATTTTCCCAGCAGTCACCACTGAAGACACTGATCTACTAATGGGTGCAACGGTGTTTGTATCTGAGCTGCCGGAAGACCCAAACGTATCAGCATTATTGTTCAGTACTAAGAACTGGACCGATGAGCGTCAGTCTGCCCAGAACCGGGTAGAAAATTATCTGGCTAAAGGTGGTCAGATTGCCGGTACGCCTCTTGATACCCATTGGCAGGGTATGTCATCGCTTCAAACTGTAATGTGGCCACAAGAAGTTGAGGCATCGGTAGGTGATACCATTGTATTGATTTCTGATGAAGGGAAAGCTTTAGAACGTGAGCAGTATGTTCGTATCACTAAAGTTGATACACGTATTGCTAAAATGGTGATTGATAAGGAGGAGATTGAGTACAAGGTTGCAACCTACGCTATCAATGACCCACTGGAAACAGACTTTGTGGGGCTATCCGCAAAACAATGGTATGAATTACAGGCATCAAAAACCATCATCCGCGATACGATTGTTGCAGATACTGGTCTGTACTATTCATCTACTGCACTGGCATCTGATGCCAATGTGGGTGAATTTACAGTCAATGCAAAAAGTATCTTTGCTCAGTTAATTCCATCAGCTCAGACTGAAACACCAATCATTGATGTGAATGCGGCTGGTGAAAGCGTAGTCCTGGTAGCGGGTAATGAAGGTACCATCACGGTCAATTATCCGAATATGGTGATTGGTGTGAGCCAGAACCTGTATATCGGCTCTGCGGTGATTCCATCAAGCGTGTCGTTTAGCCTGCAAGGCCAGCAGATCACCGATCAGGGCGGCCTGCTTAAAAACACCCAAGGCACTCAGGTCGGCACGATTGATTATCAGCGCGGTCTGATTCAATGGACCTCAGCGGCGCCAGCCGGCACTGTAAGTTTGAATATCACGTTCAAGCCTGCAGCTGCACCGAATCAGTATTATCAAAGCCATGCCATTCCAGTGACACAGAATAACCAAAGCACCAACTGGACCGGAGTATTGATTCCAATCCCTGCACCGGGTGCTTTGTCGATCTCGTATATGTCACAGGGCAAATTCTATGAGCTTAAAGATGATGGCTCGGGCCAGTTAAAGGCTGCCAGTCCATCCTTTGGTTCAGGCATGATCAATTATGAAACTGGCTCTTGGCTATTAACCACTGGCGCATTACCAGATGTAGACACACCGATTCTGCTGAACTGGGGCACACCGATTATCACTTTTGTGCGATCCAATCTAAGTGTGGAAAAAGCTGCATTTGAGTTTGATTTAGGTCGACCGGGTGTATTGCCGGGTATCACCATCAATTGGACGCTTGAGGGTGAGGCGAAAACTGCAACATCAAATGCTCAAGGTAAGTTTACCGGAGATGCTACAGGTGAAATTAACTATGCCACCGGTACTGGCAAAATCATTCCAAATAAGTTGCCACAAAAAGGTACGGTCTTTTCGGTGATCTATAACTATGGATCATCACTTGAACAAACCAAGATGGATATTACCCCTGCAAATCAAAAGCTGACCTTTATCATTGGTACAGGACCAGCAATTCAGCCAAATAGTGTTGAGTTAAAAATTCCACTTCAAAGCAGTGAGGGGATTACAGGGTCTGTAACTCTGACAGATGTGCCGGTGAATGCCACCATGGGGAATTTAGTGAATAGCCGTGGTCAAGTGCAAGGCACCATTATCTATGCTACTGGCGCAGTTGAAGTCACACCAAAAAGTTCAGCGAGCAGATTTGTGCAAACCTTTACACCTATGGCTACCTATGCGGCTGCCTAGCGAGGAAATATGTCTTTTTATTCTCCACAAACGTCAGACATTCAAGGTCAGCAGGTTGAATTAAAAGCCCTTAATGCTGTTGATGTTCAAGTGAAATACCGCGATACATCCGGCTCAAACTCGGCAACTCATACCGTGACGGCAAACAAACTCAAGCTGGATATATCCTCCGGTTTTGATGAGCAGATTCTGACAGGTTCAGCTCGTTTCAAAGTGGGTGCTGATACCCTTCTGGATCGTACTGGCTTGCTGTATCGCAATGTGAATCCAGCGAATAACAGTGGGATTCAGTCTGGTGTCATTCAATATGGCACCGGTATTGTTGAAATCGACTCATGGACACCGAATACAGACAATACCATTACCCTGGAATCCTTAACTACCACCACCGACCTGTTACCAGTCAACAAGATCAGCTTTAGAACGCCAATCATGCCGATCCGGCCCCAATCATTAACTGTGGTGGTGGGAACAATTGCATATGGCCAGCTGACATTAACCGCTGATGAAAATGGCGTGATTGAAACCAGTCGGGCGCATGGGCAGGTGAACTGGGATAATGGCTTTGTGACGATCTACTTCTACACCAAAACCAAAATCACAGAAGCCAACCGTGCGGAGATTGAGGCAAGCGACTGGTATGACCCGCTGCTAGAATACCAGGAGGGAGCCGATAATTATATCAATGTACCAGTCTGGGTCGATGCTTCATCAGTGCGTTATAACGCAGTGGCCTACACCTACATTCCGCTAGATTCGGAAATTCTAGGTCTGTCTGCTACTCGATTACCGATTGATGGCCGTGTGCCGATCTTTCGTGTGGGTGGCATCGGGATTGTTAGCTCAAGTAAGTCTCAGGAATTACCAAGTGCGATTGCAGGCACCACATACAACCTGAACGATCAGCGCATTTCGTGGGCTGAACTTGAAGATGCTAACGGTACGAAAGTGCCTTTTGATCTCTACACTATTGATTATGATTATGGCCGCGTGACGCTGGGTGGTGATTTTGTGCTGGGCAATCTGGTTGCACCGCTGACAGTTAAGTACCGCTATCAAGACATGGGCTTGATCCGTGATGTACAGATCAATGGTCAACTAACCTTCACTAAACCTTTGACGCATAACTATGATGCAGTCGATACCATTGTTGGGTCTGCCTTGGTCATTGGTGACATGCAGGCGCGATATACCCGTAAGTTTGTACAACAATCCTGGAATAACGTGTGGAATGATGAGCCGACAGGTTCTGGGATTTCTGCTAACTATAATGATTCACTTTACCCAATTCAGACAACCAATAAAGGCGCTATTCAGGAACGCTGGGCAATCGTATTCACAGGCAATGAAACATTCTATTGTGTCGGAGAATATACAGGACGATTGACTCTTGCGGGCTCAACCAGTACAGATTACACCCCGCTCAACCCGGTGACTGGTGTGCCTTACTTCATTATCAAGAAAGAAGGCTGGGGAGCAGGTTGGGCCAATGGCAACGTCCTGCGATTCAATACTGTCGCTGCCAATTTTCCAGTCTGGGTGATTCGAACAGTGAAGCAATCTGAACCAGCCGTACTGTCAGATCAATTCCAGATCATGCTGCGTGGTGACATTGACCGCGTACTATAAACAGTAATTCAAATATGGCCGCGATATGCGGTCTTTTTTATGAGTAATAAAAAAATGGCAATGAAGCAGACGCAAACCAAGTTATTCGATTTTTCTGATGTGGGCTTAGATTTCTGTGCTGGTTCCAAAAGCTTATTTCCAGATCGTTTTAAAAAGATGCTTGCACTTGGCTATAACGTGCAAACTGTAACGAATGTGGCTGTTGTAGGTGATCAAGTAACATTCACATACGGTGGTGCCCATGGCTATGTAGCTGATCGCGTCTTGAAAGTTGATTCGGGTGCTTTATCGTCTATTAATGGCGGTGAGTTTTGGATTGATTCAGTTACAACCAACACGGTAACGATGACCATTGATAATGCACCTTTATCTGTGCCAAATGGCTTTATAACAAGAATTGCATCGCTCGGATGGTCACTAGAGTATGAGGTTGCAAATATTCATATTTATAAGTTTAAGTATATTGATGAAACTGACTTATATTTGCGACTATGTTTTCAAAACAATGCAGCGTATAGAAACAATATCTCACCATGTATTGGAAAGTCTTATGATGTCTTAACTGGGGAAATTAACGATCCTTTAGCTTACGTCGATACAAGCACAATCATGTCGCCAAATTTGATGACATGGGAGTTTTCCGGCAACACAGGAGCGACGGCGAACAATTACAGTTATTCACAAGGCTACTCAACGTACGGACGGGCTTGTGTTGTAGGAAGCGCATATCACTTAGTATCTATGCATACACTCACATCAACATATGGACGTGTTATCGGCTTTGTGCCTGCTGCATGCCTTGAATATGACCCACTAGATAAATATCCTTTATTGATATGTGAAAATCCCCCTGTGGCAGTGAATGCTGGTAACACAAGTTATTTTGGCTCATATGGCAGAGCGTATGTAGGACAAATTAGGGTTGATCTAGATATCAAGTCAAGCGTAAACCTATTTGTTACCGCACCTGCAAATTCCTCTTTTTTGCCATCGAGTCTTGATAGCTTTAACACAACAACAGCTAGACCGATCATGATCTACGAATTTGATACCAAGCAATATTTAGGAGCGGTTGTTGGTGGTTTGTATTCTTGTATGTACGCAAACACAAATACTCCGCCTTTGGATCGAAATTTAAGCCCAGTTGAGACACGTGATGTTGAGATGAATACCATTTGCAAAATCCATTTCACAAGTTATTCGTCAGCAAACTATAACCAGTCTGTTTACTTACTTGCTCCAGTCGAGGAGGTGAAGTTTGGGTATTAAAATTAAAAGAATATTTATCGGCGGTTATATACCTAATTATCAAAAGTTGCAGGAAAAAGGATACGCGATACTAAGAGTGTGTCGACCTGTACTTACGATTTTAAACTCTAATCAAGGGTTTGGCCAAATTAAAGGAACAACCAAAAAAGTAGGTGCAAATTATTCACCTGTACCTGTATGTGTATTTCGCAGGGACAATCGGCAACTGCTTTGGGAAACAAAATCCAAAGCAGATGGATCTTATGCTTTTCGAAACATTGCAAAAGGTTTGGAGTGTTTTGTTGTGGCCTTTGATCCAAATGAAGAATATAACGCAGTCATTCAAGATAAGGTAGTCGCAAAATGAGTAAAACCTCTATCAATGCTCGGCTTGCCATGATTCAAGCCTTTGCTCACTTTATGGATAACGGGAGTCAAAGTGCTACCGTTATTTTTTATGAAGGTACACAGCCTGGCAGCCCTGCGGTGGCAGCAGACTCAAACAATGCATTGGTGACACTTACATTTCCTGAGCCATATATTAAGGAAACTACGGCCACTTATGTAGAGCTTCATCCAACAGACACAGCAATCGTAATCAAAGCGGGCACTGCAACATGGGCACGGATTTATAATGGTGCTGGCGAGGTGGCTGCGGATCTGGCTGCGGGTGCAGACATTGCGCTGGCCAATACCAATCTTGTACTGGGTGGATCACTCCAAATTAACTCATTTAAAATTAGACCGTAGGTGAAAATATGGCAGGCAATCATATTGAATTTGCACAATTTGGACACTTTGATAGTTTTGACATCATCCGGTCTGTGTCAAGCATGGCTAATGTTGCTGATGTCGATTTACCTTCACCTATAGTCACAGGTTTAAAGACCATGTATTACGTGGATAGTGACGTGGTTGAAGGCTTGACCTATTATTACAAGGTGCGTGTGTGGCTTGGAAGCATAAGTTTTGTAAGTGATGAAGTTGCAGGATATGCTGGTAGTGAAGTGTTCTTGGCTACTGATTTATTAATTATTGCAGATAGTAATGAAATTAGGGATATATCAAAAAACAATCGAACAATTACAGTTAAAGGTAATGTTCAGTATGTTGACTCAACAATCAACACTCCACTTTATTCAAACGGTTCGTACTATTTTGATGGTAGCGGTGATGCATTAGATATTGATATATCTACAATGGGTTTAAATGATTTCACATTTGAAATGTGGGCAAAAATTTTAGCACCAAACAGCGGTAAATCGTGGCATCGTTATTTTGATCTGGGTGACGCGAGTGGAGCACATGCTTTCTCAATAACAAACAACGCTACAGACTCTCCGCAGCGCCCTCAAATGTATGCTTACAACACATCAAATGTATGGCAGCAGCTTATTACACCAAATAAAACAATCCAGTTTAATCAGTACAAGCATATTTGCCTAATGCGCAAAAACGGGGTCTTTTACTTGCTTGTACATGGAGAGTTAAGTGGCTCTAACGCAAATAATATCGCACTAAATATCAGTAAAAACCGGCTACGGATTGGTGCTGATTTGGCAAATACAACTGCATCAGCATCGGAATCAAAAATGTATCTTGACTCTTTCCGAGTTGTCAAAAAAGCGATTTACCCAACAACAGGATTTATACCACCATCGTCAAAATTTGAAACTGTATAATTCGGGGGTGTTATGAGCGATAACTTTGAACATAACAAGCCGTATTTACTAGCAGCAGTATATCAAATCACGCCCACGGCAAGCCCACTAACCACACCATATGATTTGCATGTCACATACAATCCTGATCACATTACAAACCTGGTTGATTTTAGCCTTGATGCTGATTTTGAATTTGATGTCGTTGCGGTATACATAGCAAGCCCAGTTAATATCGCACTAATTAATACTCAGCTTGATGCTGACTTTAGCTTTGATGTGCAAGCAATCTATACCGAGAATTACTGTGTTGTTGATATGTCGCTTGATGTGCCAAGTGTTGAAGCGGTTGCATACTTTGATATCAATCATCTGGTAGGTGTGTCTTACGGTTTTGATATGCGCTATCAGAAAGCGATTGCATGTCTGAGCACCACAAAAATACCGTGGGCTAAACCAGTATTAAGAGTCTCAAACGAGGCTCTTTTTTATGACCAAGGCTTGGTGATTTCTAGTCAGGCAGATATTCAATATGAGCAGGCAGGGTCATTAACCCGGGCGATTAAATTCTTGCATGAGCAGGCAACCGGTTTAAGTTCTGATGCGTACGTGATCTGGGAGGAAGGTGATAAGCGTTTTATTCATCAGCGTTACTTGCATGAAGAAACGATCAAACTGCGCCATAACCGTGAAACAGTCTGGCAGGAAATGATCCGTCGGCGTAAGACTTTTACTTACTCACACGAAGTGGCTCAGGTCTTTGAGCATCGCTTTTCATTTGAGTGGGATAAAAGCCTTGAGATTATCACCAAGTCAGATTTGCCTTGGGATAAAGCCAAGGCGATTCATTATCGCAAGCATCCGGTTCTACCATGGCCAAAGCCTGAAATACCCGAATATGAAGGCACCGGTGATTTAAATTTCATCTGTCTATGTCATGACGTTGATTCACACAATGTTGTTTTAAATTTTGGTGCAGATGACTGTATTCCAGCACTGCCGAAAAGAAACTGGTGGTATATCGTGAATGTATTAATAGCCGAACGATTAGATACCGGCGAGAAGATCAAAGTCATGGATGGCACATACAGTACCAGCCGATCTCAATGGTGCTGGACCTATTCCATTACTGTGGCTCACACTGAAAAAGAGAAGTTGCAACCTATAAATGACCAGCCCGTGATTCTTAAAGTTATGATCAATGGATTTGACCATCATATTTTGCTTGAGGGCCCGGAGGAAACCCGACGTTTTGCCAGTGTTTTGTACACATATCCGGGTCGAAGCGTTACAGCGTTGAACTCAGATAAATACGGACCGACACGTTCATTTATTCAGGACAATGAACGCACCTCTGTTCAACTGGTACAAGCCGAACTGGATCGAGCAAATAGCGGCACAGTCTTGGATTGGAAACTGATTGATGAATTGGGCTGGATCGTGCCGGTAGAGAGCCTGAGTTATGCAGAACTTGCACCAATCGATGCAATCAAGCAGGTCGTTGATGCAGGTGGTGGCTTTATCTATAGCCAGAAAGCCGGTAATACCCTCACCATTTTACCCCGGTACCAGAAAGGCTACTGGGATGCGATGACGGTGGAGGACTACGACATTCTGTTGTCTGAAAGCCTGGTGATGCAACAGAACATCAAGCAAAACGATGAATACATTGCAGACTTTAATGCCATCACAATAGTGAATAGCCGTAGTGGTGAGAGCTTGAAAGTACAGCAGCGGGGTACTTCTGGTGATATGCCTTTAGAAACCGTCACTGGTCCATTATTTAATGTGACATCTGGTGCCAGTTACGGCAAGAATGAACTGGTGAAAGCCAATATTCAGGAACTACACACCTTCTCTGATATTCCGGTCAGTCAGGAAATTGGCGAGATGCTACCCGGTAAAACGATTGCCTTTAATGGCCAGTGGTGGGGTGTGATCGATTCGGTATCAGGTAGCTTTTCACACGAAAAGGTCAATGAAACCATTACTGTGGAGCGCATCAGCCGTGAATAACCCTTTATTTGAACTGCGCATGCTGCTTAATCCAACACATGCAGAATATATTGGCACCATTACATCAGTGAAGCATCCAGAGTATCGGGTGCAGATTGATGGCGGATCTGGTCCAGTATTATGCACATCCGGCACAGCTTATAACTTAGGTGCCAGAGTATTTATCTCAAATCAGGTAATTTTAAGGCCCGCACCCACTGGCCAGCATTCAGAAATAGAAGTTTAAAATTAACTAAGTAACAGCACCTTTTTAGGTGCTTTTTTATTGCCAAACAATAGGGGTATGTATGACTAAAGGGGATGTATATGGACTTTCTTAGTCAAGTATTGGAAAGCATAAAGAGCCACTCACATATCCTTTTTACAGGTGTGCTGGGTGCAACTTTTGGCTTTCTATTGAGCAAGGAGCCAACCCGGGATCGCTGGATAGGATTCTTTGCAGGCTTCATTTTATGTGTGGTCTTTGCTAAACCGGCAAGTTTATTTCTTGCTAGCGGTAACTACCCAGAACTATTTGGATTCATTCTGGGCGCTGCTGGTAAAAGTACAGCTGAAGCATTGCTGAGTTTGGCTCGATCAAGAGTTCTTGGTTTGGTCAAAAAGGAGAGTGAAGATGCTGCTAATCATAAGTAAAACGGCTTTGGTGTTATTTATAGTTTCGTTTGCCATCATGGCATTTCATCCAAAAATTCAACTTCCAAAACATATCGATTTTCTATTGGTGTTGTCGATCCTTTTTGGGGCAGCACTTTTTGTTAAAGATGAGTATTCGCCCAGTCCGGCCGGAACACTTTTTTATACCACGGTAAGTATTTTATTCGCACTCTTTACCCGACAACTCTATATTTGGGGTAAGGGTGGTGCACGTCCTAAATTTTTTAATACGGATAAAGATGGTGACAACCCATGAAACACATTTTTGATTTCTTACGAAAGATCAGTGGTGGCAAACTCACCCAAAAGCAGGTTGATGCTGCAGATAAGCTGATTGCAACTGCTTATGATGACCTGAACGATGTGTTGGGTATCGCCACAGATGAAATGCATGTGAGTCCAAGTGGAGTCGATTTGATCTGCAATTTTGAAGGTCTGCGACTGAAAGCCTATGATGATGGCGTAGGTGTATGGACTATTGGTTTCGGCACCACAAAATACCCAAATGGTATTCGTGTCAAAAAAGGGGATACCTGCACACTGGATCAAGCCAAAGCTTATATGCAGAACGATCTGAAATCATTTGAGCAGACTGTAAATAATACGGTCAAAGTTCCACTCAATCAGAATCAGTTCGATGCTTTAGTTTCACTGGCCTACAACATTGGATCAACTGCATTCAAAAATTCCACTTTGGTTAGGCAACTAAATGAAGGAAATTATAAAGCTGCTGCCAATCAATTTAATGTTTGGGTCAATGCTGGTGGCAAGCGCATGCAAGGTCTGGTGAACCGCCGGGCTGCAGAAAGGACTTTATTCTTAAAATAGATAAATGCCCTCAAATGAGGGCATTGTTTATCATTAAAATAAGTGACTGGTTATTAATTAATCCTCAGAATCCCTTCCCAACTAAAATAGTTCTGAGTCAGGTTTTGTCTGGCCATTGCCCATGCGCGACCATGCATTTTGCATGGGCCAATTGCTATTTTCTTATCTCCAAATCTCACCTTAACCTGCTCAAGGGCAGATTGAAGTTTCTCATTTTTCTCTATTTGAGTACTATCAGATAGAAGGTCATATATGTATGTCGATTTTGGCTCGATTGCGGTCAATATCACACCACATTTCTTAAACTCGATTCCTTTTTGAAACAGCTCATTCATTCGCTTCATTACAGCCCGGTTCATAACAGCAGCACAGTCAGTCGGCTCAGCAAATCCGATATTGATCGACTTGTTATAGAAAGGCCTGTTCTTATCAAAAGGATTGGATTGGGCAAAAGCAATCACACAACCACAAAGAGATTCATCTTCTCTTAACCGCTTAACAGCGTTCTGCAGGTAATCACTCATTGCCTCAGATAATGATTCAATATCGGTTACCCGTGCGCCAAATGAGCGTGATGAAATGATTTGCTTCTTGGTTGGCGCAGCCTGCTCAAGTTCGATACATGAAATCCCTTGCAGTTCCATGACAGTCCTCTGCACGACCACTGAAAACAGTTTTCCCATTTGATGTGGATTAGAAGTGGCTAAATCAAGAACAGTATTAATGCCTAAGCCTTTTAGTTTTTTACTATGCTGACGACCAACTCCCCAGACTTCGGAAACATCAATCAAACTCGAAAAATAATCACGATGTTGAGGATCTATTGAAACCAGATCACAAACCCCATTGAAGCGTTTAGCCTTTTTGGCCATATGATTGGCAAGCTTTGCTTCGGTCTTTGATCGACCAATACCAACACAAACCGGTAATCCAATCCACTGCAAGATCCGCTGTCGCATATTTTGCGCATATTCAACCAGGTCATAATTTTCAGAATAGGCAGTAAGCTTTAAAAAGCACTCATCAATCGAATAAACTTCCTGTTCACCTGGCGCCACGTAATCAGCCAGAATCGAATGGAAACGTTGAGACATTTCAGCATACAAAGCATAGTTACTCGAAAGTACCTGTACATTATGTTTTTCGACAATATCTCTAACCTGGAATAGGGGAACACCCATCTTAATACCAAGATCTTTTGCTTCTTGGGAACGTGCAACTGCACAGCCGTCGTTATTTGAAAGAACAATGACCGGCACATCTTTAAGTTTAGGATTAAATAGGCGCTCACAGCTTACATAGCAATTATTTACATCAATGAGCGCGTATATTTCATTGTTATAGCTCATCTGAATTTCTTGATTACATTTGTGACTACACCCCAGATTTCAAACTGCTGGCCCTCTTGGGGATGAATATCTGGATAACCCTCATTCTCAGCTTTCAACCAGCAACCTTTCGCATCAATAATTAGCCGTTTCACTGTCAATTCATTATCGATACTGGCAATCACAATATCTCTATGCCTAGCCTGAATACTGCGATCTACAACCAAGGCGTCATTAATATCAATTCCTGCATTTAGCATAGAAAGAGAATCCGCACGAACAATAAAAGTAGCATTCGCATTATTAATGAGGTACTCATTCAGATCGATTTTTTTATCAATATAATCTTGAGCGGGCGAGGGGAATCCAGCTTGAACGCGTTCGGTTGCCAAGGGTATTTCTATTTTTGTGACAGGATCGAACTGACGGATATCAGTAATTTCATTTTCTTTTTTAAGGGATTTTAAGTATTCTTTGATATCAAGAATTTTAGATTCAGGCACTCGAATAACTTTAGTCTCTTCAGACTTTTTTCGACCTGCCCCGGCTCGAGAACCCCCATGAGTACTGTTCATAACTTTACGACTCCTTGATTTTTGTAACAATAATCAAGATTGTAAAGATTCAATAAAAATCAAACAAATAAAATAAATCTTTTAAATTCAAAGATGCGTCATAGAGTGACGCAAAATTATGATATTTCGGATGAACGGTTACAGTACTAATTGACTTGGTAAAGACTCTTAGTCAGAGCTGCACAGCCCATTCAATTACGACGAATGTGAATGTGGGGATTTGTGTAAAGGCTCTTTAAGGTGATTACAGTATATTGGATTCTTTGAGACGTTTATAAAGTTTTGGCTGAAGGTTATTTAGCCTATCGATCAGGCTTTTTTCATAACAGAACCACTCCTGCTCATCGAAACTTCTTTGTGGATCTAAAATATCAACGTAATCTTGGGTAATACTTTCTAATTCTGAGAAGACAATATCTTCATCGCTAATATTGAAAAATAGCTCAAGTCTTTGTTGTTGAAAATAGAAAATAGTGACCTTGCATGAGGTTTCCTCAAAAATATTGTTTCTCTCATTGATATTTGCATAACCAGCAGCTTTCACCTTATCAGATAAAGGCACCAGAGATGCTTTCGCATCGATATACGAATCCCAAAATTTAGTTATAGTTTCTTTATTAAACTCGAATCTTGCCTGATGCTTCCATCCACTAATCAAGTAAGCTGCCACTACCGCAGCTCCAAGCGTTGCCAGCCCCCCGAATAGGGTGACGGAAAAAAACAAAGCATCCTTGAATGAGTCTTTTGGATTTTCAGCAGGAAAGCCAATCCAAACAATAAAAAATGAAACTATTGCTATAATCCCTATACCTGCAGCTGTACTTATTAAGACGATAGTTATTTCTCTTTTTATCAACTCCATACCCCACTCAAAATCACATAATTACTCTTCAAATTAAAAACCCACCCAGATTCCTTCCTAAAAATCTCTCCATTCTTAATCGTGTGCTCTATGTAAAAGTAGGTCCATGTTTTCATTTTTCCATCCATTCTTTTTATTTCAAGATGAGTGATATAATAAGCATAAACAAGAAGTTGTTAGCTGTGGATAACTTTAGGATTACGCCAGTTTTTCGCCAGTTATTTATAAGTATTTGTTTTCAGGTAATAAAAAGCCCCATGGTTAGGGGCTAGTCGTATATAGGTCAAGCCCATATACTGTAAGAGGCTCATCTCAAACTGCGTGTATTAGAACACAGCAGTCTGCAAATAACCATCTAAATCTGATTTAAACAGTCAATTGCTGTTCAATCACCGGCCATAAATTCTGATGCGATTTTTTAAACATCAGCATATGACCAATGGCTTTATAGGCATAACTTTTAGGGCTAAGTTTAATTATCTGGGTTTTTGCGTTTGGATATAAACGCAGTAAATCTTTCACATTGGCTTCCGTGGCAATCTCATCATCCGATGACCAGATTGAGGTAATCGGGCAGGTGATTTGCGCATGATAATCATGGGATGGTGCAATCTTTTTACCAATCGCGTTGATTACATAACCCGGTTTACTACAGAACTGCGCCCATTCGCGAGCTACATCTTTCGGCAGGTTTTCACCCATACCAATCGCTTGAGTCGGGCCATAGCCTTTAGTGATGCGTGCCAGTGGGAAAATAACATTAAACATCACTGGCGCAAGTAACTTGGTTTTACCTTTGAGTCCTTTCACATGTCCAGTAGAGCCAGAGACAGCCACCACTTTTGCGACTTTATCGTAATTTGGCACAATACCTAAAAGCTGACCACCGGCACTATGTCCAAGTAGGATCACTTTTTCTGCATTGGTACGCGTTGATAAAGCATCAATCGCGGTCGGTATATCCAGTTGCCCCCATTGCACAATACTGGCTTTTGAATTTTTCAACAGGCCATGTAGTGAATCACCAATCCCCCGGAAATCAAAGACCATAACCGCATAGCCTTGAGCTTGTAACCACACACAAAACTGATGATAAAACTGTTTAGTAATGCCAGTTGCCGGACAGACTAATACTGGAAGTTTGTCAGTTTCAGAAATAGCTGCATAAAAACGTGCACTTAAGCGATAGCCATCCTGACACTGGAGAGTCAATGTTTCAAATTCAGACATACGTTACACTATATTTTTTAGAATCCTGATGAAGCTTTTAATATATACATTTTTAGCAGGGTGACTCGGGGAAAATATGACTTAAACGTCAGTAAAATAACAGAGATGGAATAAACTTATGCAGCTAATGGAACTTGAGCTGGCCGTTAAAATAGCCATTATTTTTAGTGGAATCTTCTTGTGGATCGGGATGTTTACTGGTGTCTGGAAATATTGGCAGATCCGTCAATCGCCTCAATCACGCGCACATTATTATGTTGATATTGCGCATCGCAGTAGTCTGCTTTATGCACCTGCGACCTTAATTCTGGCAGTATTGGCCTATTGTTCGGTTTTGCCAAGTATGGTGAATCTGCTTTGCGTACTGATCAATATTCTGTTTTTCAGCTTCTCGATTGCCGCTTATATGCTGCATGGTTTTCTGCAAGACACGACAAATCAGTTTAAACAGCCGCATCAGTTGGGTAAGTTTCATTTGCCAGGAAGTTTAATGACTTTCGCCATGCTAGGTTTAATTGTCGCAGAATTGGGCGGGACGGGGATCTTGCTCTATGGGGCATTTGCGGGATTATTTTAATCTTCTTTTTATAGTTATTCTGAAAGGATGTCGGAATGATTGAAAGTTAAAACACTTTTTTCACCAGATGGATGACTGGCCAAATCATCCATCTGGGCTAATTTAAAATTTGTTTATCGGTATTTCTGGTCTATGGCAGCCCATAGGAAAAATGCAGCTGAGACAATCAGTGCATAGCCGAAGTATTCAAGTTTTAAATTACCTTGAATTAAGCAATGGACGGTTAAAGTCAGCATGAGTGCAAAAGTGGTGCATATAAATGTCACCAGATTGGTGTTGTTGGCTTTAAGAGCGTCAATGAAGACTTGCTTGTTGAAATGTAATGATAACATCTCCATCCCTCCCATTTATTTATGTTATTGAAGATTAAAGCAGATTTAATCAGTCAGAATTGAATATATAGTTGTACTGTTTAATTTGGACCTTTGCAACTGCTGTGGCAGGCTTTTACAGTCAAAATGGTCATCTTTAGTCGTATAACTACATAATTACTTGATTAGGCAAGAATTATATTTTCAGATTTCACCTCCAGCTAATTTTGGAAATAAGATGTAGTCATCATTTGATCAATGCGACCAGATAGAAAATGCAAATTCTACGCCAAAGATATGTAGTGTTAATCAATACTTTGTAAGCTTGCGTATGACTCGGAGGGGGACTTGGTTTAAGTTGGCAACAATAGGTATCTAAAATCAGGAAATTAAAGTTTTGTTTATATTTATATAAAAAATAAAATAATTAAAGTGCAATTCTATACATCATATTTTATAGAAAATCTTAGTATCAAGATTTACAGCGGTGATTTGATGTCATTATTAAGAAACAATAAATGTCCGTTTGGGTAAAACCTGACAATTATTGATCACGCTCAAACCGGATTTTGGGTAAAAATACGATTTTTCAGACATCCTAGAAGTTTTAGTTTCTAATACGGTCAATCACAGCTGTAATCAGCAATACAATCATGGACGGGATAAACCAGGCCAGATTCTGATCTGATAGAGGTAAATTTTGCAGTAATGCAGGCAATTCAAAACCAGCGACTTTTAATCCATCAAAAATACCAAAGATCAAGGCCACCAGGGTCACTGGCGCAATCACATGAGATGGTTTCTTGAAGAAGTTTGCACAGAAGCTCAGCATAATGACGCTAATGGCAGGCGGATAAATCGCGCTCAAGACTGGAACCGAAACAGCAATCAGTTTGGTTAAACCCAGGTTTGAAATCACCAGTGAGAAGCCCACCAGAACAAATACAAAGATCTTGTATGGAATCTTGGTCAAGTTGGAGAAATACTCAGCACAGGCACAAGTCAGACCAATTGCAGTCACCATACAGGCAATAAAAATCATGCCAGACAGGAAGTAAGCACCCATATCGCCAAAAGCATGTTGTACATATGCATGCAGGATAATGGCACCATTGGCTGCATTTGGTGCAATCTCATGGCTACCTAGTCCAAGTTTAAACAGACTTAAATACACCAGAGTTAAACCAATACCAGAAATAATGCCGGCATTCACTGCATATTTGGTAATCAGTTTTTTATCGGTTACACCACGTGAAGTAATGGCTTTAACAATCACAATACCGAAAACTAAAGCGCCCAAAGTATCCATGGTTAAATAACCATTTACGAAGCCTTCAGTCACTGGACTGGTAACGTAATTATCGATCGCTGCAGGCGGATTGCTGGCAGGGATCATCACGGCTGCTACACCCAAAATTATCAAAGAAATAATTTTAAGTGGTGACAGGAAATAGCCGACGGTATCCAGAATCTTGTTTGGATATAAAGATACGATGGTCACCACAGCAAAATAGATGATGCTGTAAATGAGCAGGCTGCCAGATTCATTGCCAAAGTAAGATGAAAAACCGATTTCATAAGAAACGGTTGCGGTACGCGGCGTCGCAAATAAAGGGCCAACAGCTAAGTAACAGATTACAGTCAGCAAGATGCTGGCTGCTTTGCCCAGAGGCGAGCTTAGTGCCTGAATGGAACCTTCAACGCGAGACAACGCAATAATGGTAATCACGGGTAAGCCGACTGCTGTAATAAGGAAACCTAAAGCAGCGAGCCATACGTGTTCACCGGCTTGTTGAGCCACAATCGGTGGGAAGATAATGTTGCCCGCACCAATAAATAGTGCAAAGGTCATAAAACCTAGGGCGACAATATCCCGGGTACGCAGACTTGTCATAAAGGGAGATCAATAGAACAAAAGAAAGCGATTTTAGTGTATATGTCCAATTTTTTGGAGTTTATTTTAAGGCTGGAAGCCTTGATTCTAGTGAGTTTGCGGATCACATAACCGGTCATTCAAATCTTGGTAGAAATATATGTTTGATAATTCGCTGAAAAATATATTTTTCCTTATAAGCTCAAAAGATATCTACACTTGATATCAAAATATGTCAGTTATTGTTTGTATAAATAAGCAGCAGTGAAAATTCCTATTTCAAGGAAAATTGCTGTGCCGAAACTCAACAACTGCGACATATTTCGCAAAAAAGGGATTATAATTCAGGGATTCATAGTGAGGATAGGTATATGCGAGCTCCAGCGATAAGTCTTAAAACTGAGCAAGATGTTGAAAAACTGCGGATATCTGGGCGTTTGGCTGCAGAAGTTTTAGCGATGATCGGGGAGCATGTCAAGCCAGGTGTCACGACTGAATATCTGGATGATCTCTGTCATGATTTTATTGTAAATACCTTAAAAGTGACGCCCGCCAATATTGGCTATTATGGCTATACCAAAACCACCTGTATTTCACCGAATGAAGTGGTTTGTCACGGCATTCCATCATCGAAAGTCGTTTTGCAGGATGGCGATATTATCAATATTGATGTTGCCATTATTAAAGACGGTTATTTTGGTGATACAAGCCGGATGTACTATGTTGGAACTCCTTCTCCAGAAGCCAAGCGACTGGTCAATACCACCTATGAAGCCATGGTGGCCGGGATTCATGCGGTGAAGCCGGGCGCGACTCTAGGTGATATCGGCTATGCGATTCAAACGGTCGCACAGCGTGAAGGCTATTCCATCGTGCGCGAATATTGCGGTCACGGCATCGGTAAGGTCTATCACGAGCAGCCAAACATTCTGCATTACGGTCAGCCAGGTCAGGGCATTAAACTGGTTCCAGGCATGGTGTTTACCATTGAGCCGATGGTGAATATGGGAAAAGCCCGCGTCAAAGAGCTGAAAGATGGCTGGACTGTAGTCACCACGGATAAATCCTGGTCGGCGCAATGGGAACATATGGTCTATGTCACCGAAACCGGGTTTGAAGTCTTGTCGCCTTGGCCTGAAGGCACAGGTGAGTATCCGGAAATTTAAAATATTGATTGAATGATCTTTATTCAGATAATCCACTTACATAAATTACAACTCACTCGTTCTTGCTGACGAAAACATACAGAACACTACATTAAACAGTGGTTTAGGATTTTATATCTGATTAAACTAAGAGTCAGATACATAGGTTCCCTTTTTTTCGCTCACTATGCTGTAGTGAAAGTTTCTCTAGCTCATTTTTCCCCAAGAATGAGCTATTTTTTTTGTCTAGTTTTTCTCAAAAGTACTTCATTTAGCGCCGATTTAATTCAGCGACCAGATAATCAATAAAGACCCTTACTGCAGGTAATAAGCCGCGACGTGAAGGATAAACCACATGGAAAATACCATGCGGTGCTTTCCAGTCAGGAAGCACTCGAACCAGTTCACCACTTGCTACATATTGCTCGACCACATTATCTGGCAGCAAAGTGACGCCTGAGCCTGACGCGGCCAGTTGTGCTAGCATATTCAGGTCAGAACCCAGGACGGTTGGACTGACACGAATTTTTTTCTGTTCCTGCTGTTCATTTTGTAAGGTCAGAAACTGTTCGGTATGGTCTTCGGCCATACTCAGGATTTTATGCTCAGCCAGTTGCTCAGGGTTTTTCAGTTCACCAAATTCATTTAAGTAGCCCTGACTGGCGAATAGATGCTGCTCAATTTTTTCAAACTGGCGAATCACCAGATTCGGGTCATCATCCAGGCTGGAACGGACACGTAAGGCCAGATCAAAGCCTTCATTGATAATATCGACCCGGCGATTGGTGATCATCATCTGGACTTTAATTTCAGGATATTTTTTCAAAAAATCCGGCAGAATTTTTGCCAGTTCGTTCTGGGCAATAGACACTGGCAGACTGACTTTAATAGTTCCGCGCGGTTCAGTGCTTAGATGGTCAACCAGATCATGCGCTGCCTGTGCAGCATTCAGCATAACTTGGGCATGCCGATAAATATTCATGCCAATATCGGTGACGGCAAAATGACGCGAACTGCGCTGAATCAGACGTACACCCAGACGCTCTTCCAGATTAAACACCCGGCGGCTAAGTTTGGATTTGGGAATATCGGTTGCACGTTCGGCTGCACTAAAGCCGCCATGTTCCACCACCTGAGCGAAACAGTAAAAGTCATCCAGATCAGACAGCATGGTTTAATTCCATTCTTGCAACGATAAGCTGATTAAAAATTGATTGTTGCATACTGTCAATCAGAGAATGCAGCATATAAAAAAAATTTAATTCCCGGATTTCAGTAAACCTAGCAGTGTTTGCATGCCATCGGTCGCGCTTTGGGGGATTTTGTAAAACTGTGCAGGTAAATACTGCTGCTCGGCTTTCGGGTCGATGTAATAGGCCTCACAGTGCGCAGGAATCTCATGAATTAACCCGGCGACCGGATAAACCTGTAGGCTGGTGCCAATCACTACGAAAATATCGGCATCCTGTATACATTCTTGAGCTTCTTCATACGCGGGCACGGCTTCACCAAACCAGACTACATGAGGACGCAGCGGATAGCCTGCCTTACAAAAGTGTTGATTTAAATCTAATTCAGAACCTTCAATTGGATAAAACTCGGTCGTGCTTTGTGCATCGGGGCCTGAGCTTTTGGCCAGACGAATATTGCCATGTAAATGGATCACCTTGGAGCTGCCGGCACGTTCATGTAAGTCATCAATATTTTGGGTGATTACATGCACATCAAAGTTATCTTCAAGATCCGCAATCACCTGGTGGGCAGCATTTGGCTGTGCTTCTAGAATATTTTTACGGCGGGCGTTATAAAAGCGTTGTACCAGTTGCGGATTTTTAGCCCAAGCCTCAAGTGTAGCCACTTCTTCTATACGATACTGTTCCCAAAGTCCATCACTGTCGCGAAAAGTATTAATGCCACTTTCGGCGCTCATGCCTGCACCGGAAAAGACCACCAGCTTTTTCATTGTTCTATCTCCTGAATCTTTAGGCAGCTGAAGTGCTAGATTGTGAATTTTCATTTAAAAAGATGCCAAGTTCTCGGGCAAATTTTAGCGGTTCAGTCAGTAAAGGTGTATGGCCGGATTTGCTGAAAAGTATCTGTTTGGCCTGAGGCAGGCTTTCTGCAATCAGGCGCTGACCTTCAAAAGGATATAGCTTGGATTGTACGCCGCTAAAGAAAGTCACCGAACAGCTGAGCTGGGCCAATGCCTCTCGGTAATCCTCACGATGGTATAAATAATTGTTGATATACCACGCCATATAATCCACCCGGCTGGAAGGCATTAACAGACTTTGCAGGCGAGGTTGATTCAAAATGAATTCGAAAGCTTTCAGACTATATTTTTGTTGATTTTGTAGCTGAATAAACTTTAGCCATAGGGCGGCAATTTGTTTACGGACAGAAACGTCAAGATCACGGATCAATTCAACTTGCTGATATTGCGTAAGTAGGACAGAGAGCTGCTGCAGGATGTCGATAAATTCCTGATAACGTGGACCAAAAAGACCAAAATCCCAGGCATCATCGACCGGAATTTTGGGAGTCTGATCAATGTGCAAATAAGCAGAAATCTGACTGGCAAAGTTGTCATAATGCATGCCGTGCATTGCGGTGGTTGCACCCATGGAATAGGCAATGACGATGACTTGATCTAATTCTAGCTGGGTCAGAACTGAACGCACATCCAGCCAGTGACTGGAAATTGCATCGAGATCTTGCGGAATTTTACAGCGACTGGAAGCCCCAAAGCCGCGCCATTCTGGAATAATGAAACAGAAATTTTTCTGATGCGGATAGAGAAAAGCTTTCCATTGCCAGCTCAGCATGCCAAGTCCCGAGAGCATCAGTACAGGCTGTCCCTGACCATATTCGCGTACAAATAGCTGTTCACCATCGGGCATGCGATAAAAGGGCATGTGTGTCTCCGTATTTAGAATTATTTTGCGTCAAATTGTTTGAGTCGCGGAATGACTTGTTCCAGCCAGGAAATCCAGCCCAGTTCCTGATCAATCCCCAGTTGCAAAATCATTTTATGAATATACAGGGTACGGTCAGTTTCGTCCGCTTCGGTAAAGTCCTTGGCAAAAATCTGCTGATAGGTTTTCAGTTTTTCTTTATGCAGTTCTAGATGGCGTTCCAGCTCTGCCAAGGTGTTATTGCCACCAAGCTGGGCTTCGGCACGTAAACGCACCATCAGTTCTTCGCGCAGTTGTGCCGGTGGGCTTTGTTGCAGCATCCAGTTGGCCAGTTCTTCCCGGCCCAGACGTTCCACTTGATAAGTCTTTTTGCGGCTATTGGAATCTTCCTCTTCTAGCGTGGAAATCCAGCCTTTTTGTAGCATGGCATTCAGCTCGCGATAAATCTGCTGATGAGTTGCATTCCAGAAGAAGCCCATGGAACGGTCAAAGCGGCGGGCCAGTTCGATTCCGGTGCTGGGTTTTTCAATCAGGCTGGTCAATAAAACATGCGCTAAAGACATAAACGTCTCAAAAAAGTGACTCGGGATTATTATGCAACATGTTGCATAAAAATCAATTCTGGCATATAAATTAGTGCAACAAATTGCATTAAACTGGATGGGTTGAGGGATCAAACTGCCAGTTGCTAAAACAATAGCCAGCCTAAACGCACGCTCAGGAGTTGAAATGTCTAAATATCCGAATTTACTTGCCCCCTTGAACTTGGGTTTTACCACGCTTAAAAACCGCGTGTTAATGGGTTCCATGCACGTTGGTCTTGAAGAGGCACCCGGCGGATATGATCGGATGGCAGCTTTCTATGCAGAGCGTGCCAAAGGTGGAGTCGCTTTAATCGTCACCGGCGGGATTTCACCAAATGATCATGGGGTGACGTTTCATGGTGGTTCCAAACTTGACACTCTTGAAGAAGCTGAAAAGCATAAGGTAATTACCCAGGCCGTACATGAGGCGGGCGGGAAAATTGCCATGCAGATTTTGCATACCGGACGCTATTCTTATCAGGCTGAAAATGTCGCGCCATCCCCAATTCAGGCACCAATCAATCCGGTAAAACCGCATGCTTTGACTTCGGCTGAAGTGCAGCAAACCATTGATGATTTTGCCAATTGTGCCAAGCTGGCTAAATATGCCGGTTATGACGGTGTAGAAATCATGGGCTCGGAAGGCTATCTGATTAATGAGTTTATTGCCGCGCGTACCAACCATCGTGATGATGAGTGGGGCGGAAGCTATGCAAACCGCATCCGTTTTCCGATTGAAATTGTACGCCGTACCCGTGAAATGGTCGGTGAGAACTTTATCATTATTTATCGCCTGTCTATGCTGGATCTGGTCGAAGGCGGTTCAACTCTGGAAGAAGTCATCCAGTTGGCGAAAGAAATTGAAAAAGCCGGTGCGACCATTATCAATACCGGCATTGGCTGGCATGAAGCCCGCATTCCGA
The DNA here is from genome assembly GCF_052078135.1 of Acinetobacter lwoffii. Taxonomy (GTDB): domain Bacteria; phylum Pseudomonadota; class Gammaproteobacteria; order Pseudomonadales; family Moraxellaceae; genus Acinetobacter; species Acinetobacter lwoffii_Z. Next base: position 35,538 of record NZ_JBQGUZ010000004.1, on the reverse strand, counting down.
CCATTGCCACGAAAGTGCCACGGGCGGCTTTCACTTGGGTCACGCGTAAGCTGAAAGGTCAGGTGAAGATTCCTTTAATCACTTCAAACCGTATTAATACTCCGGAAATGGCTGAATATGTATTGGCGTCTGGTGATGCTGATATGATTTCCATGGCCCGCCCAATGCTGGCAGACTCTGAGTTTGTCTTGAAAGCGGAGCAGGGTCGTAGCGATGAGATCAATACCTGTATCGGTTGTAATCAGGCCTGTCTGGATCATATTTTCTCAATGAAAATTGCCACCTGTCTGGTCAATCCACGTGCCTGCTATGAAACAGAGCTCATTTTTAAAGAAACCAATGTGGCAAAAAATATTGCCGTGATTGGTGCAGGTCCTGCAGGTTTAAGTTTTGCTGTATATGCGGCAAATCGCGGTCATCAGGTGACGGTATTTGAAGCCGCTGCTCAGATTGGTGGGCAGTTTAATATTGCCAAGACCATTCCAGGCAAGGAAGAGTTTTATGAAACCTTGCGTTATTTCAAACGCCAGATTGAATTACAGCCACGTATTAAATTGCAGCTGAACCATAAGGCGAGTCTGGAAGAACTGGCTCAGTCAAACTTTGATGACATTGTGGTGGCAACAGGCGTGACACCGCGTCAACTTGAGATTCCAGGTATTGATCATGCAAAAGTACTGTCTTATCTGGACGTTTTGAAAGAACGTAAGCCAGTGGGTCAGCGAGTTGCCATTATTGGTGCAGGCGGTATTGGTTTTGATACAGCCGAATTCCTGAGTCATGAAGGAGAAAGTGGCAGTATCAATCCGGAAAAATTCTATGATGAATGGGGTATTGATACTGACTATGAAAATGTCGGTGGCTTAAAAGCTGCAAATGTAGAAAAACCGCAACGTGAAATTTATTTATTGCAACGTAAAGCCGCTTCAGTCGGCGCAAGTTTGGGTAAAACCACAGGCTGGATTCATCGTACTGGTTTAAAACACCGTGATGTGAAAATGATTGCGGGCGCCAGCTATGAAAAAATTGATGATCAGGGCTTACATATAGTCGTGAATGACAAACCTGCGGTACTAGAAGTCGATCATGTGATTATTTGTGCCGGTCAGGAATCTTATACCGCCATGTTTGATGAGCTAAAAGCAGCCGGGAAAAATGTGCATCTGATTGGTGGAGCGAAAGAAGCGGGTGAGTTGGATGCCAAACGTGCCATCCGTCAGGGTGCTGAATTGGCGGCGGTGATTTAATTTAAAAACGTCAAGCTTTATTAACCTCTCCCTTGCGCAGCAGTGCTACTCATCTCCTATAAGGAGAGGGATAAATCGGTATAAAAAGTGTTATCTCCCTCTCCTTTTGGGAGAGGGCTGGGGTGAGGGAGATTAATTTTTTAATAACAAAAAAGGAATCCAAAATGACCATCGAAAATACCAGAAAATCCATTGCACGCTGGCATGAGATGCTGGAAACCCGTGATATGTCGATCTTGAATGAACTACTTGCTGAAGAAGTGGTATTTCGTTCGCCTGTGGCTTTTCAACCTTATCCTGGAAAACAGGTGGTATTTTTTATTTTGACCAATGTCATTCAAGTCTTTGAAAACTTCACCTATCACCGTGAATTTATAAGTGAAGATGGTAACAATGTCGTACTTGAGTTTTCTGCCAATGTGGGCGATAAAAAACTAAAGGGAGTTGACATGATTCAGTTTAATGAAGAGGGTCAGATGATTGATTTTGAAGTCATGATTCGACCTAAGTCCGGACTTGAAGCCCTGGCTGTACAGATGGGCCAGCGGATGCAATCATTCCAAGCTAAAACTTAATTCGAACTATTGATTCAAGTCGGCATGAAATTTGTAAATCACAGCTAGTACAACTAGAGGGGGATGACAGATGAAAATGTTGCTTAAAAAATTGGGTCAGCTTTCCAGTGAGTATCTGGATCGTTTCAGTGGAGCAGACGAGCCGACCCTGTATTACAATCCGAATGGTGTATTTTCAGGACTCATTGAGCGCTTACCGCAGCTGCAACAAAAATATCGTCCTACACCTTGGTTAGCCAATGCACATGCACATATTCTGTATTTCGATTTAATTAAAAAACGCACCATTAAACTGAAATATGATGCGCTTGAACAGCTGAAAATGTCAGATGGTGGAATTACCGGTATTGCCTGGTATGGACTCGATCTTCCGGCAAGCACGCCGACCATTGTATTACTTCATACTATTACCGGTTCTCCTGAATCAATGCGTGAACTGGTTCGTGATCTGCATAAATATACGGGTTGGCGTGTTGCATTGTGTTTACGCCGTGGTCATGCAGACTTACCCATGCCTGTGCCTAAAATGAACCTGTTTGGTTCAACTCAGGATTTGCGTGAGCAGCTCTTGTATATACAGGACAGATTTCCTCAGTCCGATCTCTATGGGGTTGGATCTTCTGCGGGTACGGGATTGTTAGTGCGTTATCTGGGCGAAGAAGGTGAACAAACCCCACTCAAAGCGGCTTTTGCCTTATGCCCTGGCTATAACACTGAAACCGGTTTTGCCAATGTGCATCCGTTTTACAGTAAAGTCATGGCCAAAAAACTGATTAAGCGCTTTATTCATCCTTATCAGGAAACCTGGCAGGTCTGCCCAAGCTGGAAACAGTTATTAGAAGTTAAAGATCTGTCTGAATTTGAAAAACTTTATTTTGAACTGGCCGGATTTGCGGATTATGCCAGTTATACTCAGGCAACCAATCCGATTTATGTGTTTGAAAGTGTCAAAATCCCACTGATGATTTTAAATGCGGAGGATGATCCGGTTTGTCACATCCGAAATTTAGAACCTTATAAAGAAAAAATTCGGGCGATGTCTAATATTATGGTGATTACCACCAAAAAAGGCAGTCATTGCGGCTTTTATCAGGGCTTGATGCAAACCGAATCTTGGGCTACCCGACTAATGGCAGACTATTTGATTCACTTATCTCGTGCACCGGCAACAGTATCTGCTTAAAAAGTTCCAATAAAAAACCCAGCATCTGCTGGGTTTTTTGATGAATGATACTGTAATTAGTCAAGTGCTGGCATCGCTGCGGCAATTGCGTCAGCAACCGCATCATCCTCAGACTTGTTTTCTGGATTTGAATTGGTTTTAGGTGTGGTCGCAGCAGGCTTTGACGCAGGTTCTTCGCGGGTTTCAGGCACTGGTGCCGGCTCAGTAGTTTCTGGTTTTTTGATTTCACGACGGATTTCAGTCGTGGTGTTTTCAGTTTGCTCACGTTGAATTTCAACCGTTGGCGCTACTTCCTCTTCAATTGCCGCTGGCTCTACAGGTTCAAGCGGTTCAAATTGCGTTGGTTCTGGAGTCGAGATTTCAGATGCTGGAGTAACTTCTACTTGCTCTTCTTCTTTTGGTGCTTCTTTTTTTACACACGCAGTTAATGTCAGGCCAGTCAGGATTAGGGTGGAGATTAAAAGTTTCTTCATCATCATTGCATCAAACATAAAAGTGTGGAGTGGATACACTATTATAGCAGCAAAATGCAAGATAGAAATCATATGAACTTACTGTAATTTTTTATAGGAATTGCTGTTAGAATAGTCAATTGTTTATTGTTCTTTGAATTGATGCGGATTGACTTTGCTTTCTAGGTACAAGGTAAAGTAAAATTGCGCAACATTGCAGGCCGATTTAGGCTCGATTGTACGAGAAACCCAATGACCCATTTTATTTTCGTTACTGGTGGTGTAGTTTCATCACTAGGTAAAGGTATTTCAGCTGCTTCTGTTGCTGCACTTTTAGAAGCTCGTGGTTTAAAAGTGACCATGGTAAAAATGGATCCATACATTAATGTCGATCCAGGGACAATGAGCCCATTCCAGCATGGTGAAGTTTTTGTTACAGAAGATGGTGCTGAAACAGACTTAGACTTGGGTTACTACGAACGTTTCTTGCGTCGTGCGAAAATGACCAAACTGAATAACTTCACATCAGGTCGTGTTTACCAGGATGTTCTAAATAAAGAACGCCGTGGTGACTACCTGGGTGGTACTGTGCAAGTTATTCCACACATTACTGACAATATCAAAGAGCGTGTACTTCGTGCAGGCGAAGGTTATGACGTTGCGATTGTAGAGATCGGCGGTACTGTAGGTGACATTGAATCTCTCCCATTCATGGAATCTGTACGTCAGTTAATGGTTGAACTTGGTCATAAACGTACCATGTTAATGCACTTAACGTTACTCCCATACATTAAGTCTGCAGCAGAATTAAAAACCAAACCAACACAGCACTCTGTTAAAGAACTCCTGTCGATTGGTATTCAGCCAGACATTCTCATCTGCCGTACAGAATACGATGTAGATGCAGATACGACGCGTAAGATTGCATTATTTACCAACGTTGAAGCACGTGCCGTTGTGGTATGTAAAGATGCACGTTCGATCTACCAGATTCCACGTACATTCTACGAACAAAATGTTGACGATTTAATCTGTGAACGTTTTGGTTATAACGATCTTCCTGAAGCTGATTTAACAGATTGGGATAACGTTGTAGAAGCACTACTGAACCCTGAATACACCGTACGTGTAGCAATGGTTGGTAAATACGTTGAACTTCCAGATGCTTACAAATCTGTCAACGAAGCACTTCTACATGCGGGTATTCAAAACCGTGTGAAAGTTCAGATTGACTACGTAAACGCTGAAGAGCTTGAAAGCCAAGATGTAGCAGAAGTATTGAAAGATGCTGATGCGATTCTGGTTCCTGGCGGTTTTGGTGAGCGCGGTACTGAAGGCAAAATGAAGGCGATTCAGTTCGCACGTGAGAACGGTGTGCCGTTCCTCGGTATTTGCTTGGGTATGCAGTTGGCTGTGATCGAATACGCACGTAATGTTGCTGGTATTGCAGACGCGACCTCGACTGAATTTAACCGTTCAACCAAATCTCCATTGATTGGTTTAATTACTGAATGGTTAGATGAGCGTGGTGAAGTTCAGCAACGTTCTGCTGATTCTGATCTGGGTGGTACGATGCGTCTTGGCGCGCAAAAATCTGAACTGGTTGCAGGGACTAAAACTGCAGAAGTTTATGGTTCTGAAGAAATCATCGAGCGCCATCGTCACCGTTACGAGATGAACAACCGTTATATCCCAGTGCTGGAAGAAAAAGGCATGAAGATTTCTGGTTATTCTCCGGTACAGCATTTGGTAGAAACTGTTGAAATTCCTGCACATCCTTGGTTTATTGCAGTACAATTCCACCCGGAATTTACCAGCTCGCCACGCGATGGTCACCCATTGTTTGCCGGTTTCATTGATGCTGCGAAAAAGCAGTACCAAAAAACCAAATAATCGGTGCGTAGGACACAACTAGGGAAGTTTAAATGTCGCAATTAAAACCACAAGAAATTGTACGTTTGGGCGATATACAAATGGCAAATCATTTGCCATTTGTATTATTCGGCGGAATGAATGTACTTGAATCTAAAGACCTGGCTTTTGAAATCGCAGAGACTTATGTCGATATCTGCACACGTTTGGGCATTCCTTATGTGTTCAAAGCCAGCTTTGATAAAGCCAACCGTTCAAGCCTGAACTCTTTCCGTGGGCCTGGCCTGGAAAAAGGTCTCGAGTGGTTAGCTGACATTAAAAAACACTTTAATGTACCGATCATCACCGATGTGCATGAGCCGTACCAAGCGGCTCCTGTTGCAGAAGTGGCAGACATTATTCAATTGCCAGCTTTCTTAAGCCGTCAGACGGATCTTGTTGAAGCAATGGCAAAAACCGATGCGATCATCAACATCAAAAAAGCCCAGTTCCTGGCTCCACACGAAATGCGTCATATTTTGCATAAGTGTCTGGAAGCCGGAAATGACCAGCTGATCATTTGTGAACGCGGTTCGGCATTTGGCTATAACAATCTGGTTGTAGACATGCTGGGCTTCGACATCATGAAAGAAATGAATGTCCCGGTTTTCTTTGATGTGACCCATGCCTTACAAACCCCAGGCGGCCGTGCAGATTCTGCCGGTGGTCGTCGTGCGCAAATTACAACGCTTGCACGTGCGGGTATGGCAACGGGTCTTGCAGGCTTGTTCCTGGAAGCACATCCAGATCCGGAAAAAGCCAAGTGTGATGGTCCATGTGCGCTGCGCATGTCTCAGCTTGAGCCGTTCCTCGCACAGCTAAAAGAATTGGATACCTTGGTTAAAGGTTTCGAAAAGTTAGATACACACTGAGTTTATCACTCTTGCGCTGCCGTATAGGCAGCTCATATTAATCAACTGAGGAATAGTTCATGAGCCAAATCGTTGACATTCGTGCACGTGAAATTTTGGACTCTCGTGGTAACCCTACCATCGAAGCAGACGTAATCTTAGCATCTGGCGTAGTTGGCCGTGCATGTGCACCATCTGGTGCTTCAACTGGTTCTCGTGAAGCTTTAGAACTTCGTGATGGCGATAAAGCGCGTTACTTAGGTAAAGGCGTTAAAACTGCGGTAAATAACGTCAATACGTTAATCCGTGACGCTTTGGTCGGTAAATCAGTATTCGAACAAAAAGACATCGATAACACGATGATCGCGCTTGACGGTACTGAAAACAAAGAAAAATTAGGTGCAAACGCAACTTTGGCAGTGTCTTTGGCTGCTGCGCGCGCTGCTGCTGAAGAAAAGAAAATTCCTCTTTTCCAATACATCGCAGATCTTCGCGGTCAAACGATTTTGACCATGCCTGTACCAATGATGAACATCATCAATGGTGGTTCACATGCAGACAACAACGTCGATATTCAAGAATTCATGATTGAGCCAGTAGGCTTCACTTCATTCTCTGAAGCGCTACGTGCCGGTGCTGAAATTTTCCATTCACTTAAATCAGTATTAAACAAAAAAGGTTTAAACACTGCGGTAGGTGATGAAGGTGGTTTTGCACCGAACTTACGTTCAAACGAAGAAGCAATTACGGTTATTCTTGAAGCAATTGGTCAAACTGGCTACAAAGCAGGTTCTGACATCATGCTTGCGCTGGATTGTGCATCTTCAGAATTCTACAAAAATGGTCAGTACATTCTTGCGGGTGAAGGCAACAAAGCGTTCACAAGCAACCAGTTCTCTGACTATTTAGCAGGTCTTGTAAACCAGTACCCAATTATCTCGATTGAAGATGGTCTGGACGAATCTGACTGGGAAGGCTGGTCTTACCTGACTTCTATTCTTGGCGACAAGATCCAATTGGTTGGCGATGACTTGTTCGTAACGAATCCTAAAATCCTGCAACGTGGTATCAACGAAAAAGTGGGTAACTCGATTCTGATTAAATATAACCAGATCGGTACCTTGACTGAAACTTTAGATGCCATCTACCTTGCGAAAGAAAATGGTTACTCTACGGTAATTTCACACCGTTCAGGCGAAACTGAAGATTCAACGATTGCTGATCTTGCAGTAGGTACAGCAGCGGGTCAAATCAAGACGGGTTCACTTTGCCGTTCTGACCGTGTAGCGAAATATAATCAATTACTTCGTATTGAAGAATTGACTAATGCTGCATATCGCGGTAAAGCTGAGTTCAAAGGTTTGAACTAAGCGACTTATGTCAATGTTAAATGTATTCGACTCGACTGCGAGTAAAGTACTGTTGGGCCTTGCGATCATTTTGATCGCAGGGTTTCAATATTTATACTGGTTTGGTGAAGGTGGTTATCATGATCATCAGCAACTGACCCAGAAAATCCAACAACAAATGGAATTGAATGATGAGCTAAAAGAGCGTAATCGCGTTCTGGCAGCAGAAGTTTATGATTTGAAGAATGGTATTGAAGCCATCGAAGAACATGCGCGTTTAGATCTTGGTCTGATTAAGCCACGCGAAACTTTTATTCAAATGAGCACGATCAGTACTCAATATAAACCGATCTATCTTAATCCTAATTCTAAAGTAGACCTGCGAACCAATGAGTCAGCTGAAGCACCAACCACACCTTAAACTTTGGGTCATTCTTCCAGCTGCAGGTTCCGGTAGCCGTTTCTCTAAAATAGAACTGAAACAATATCAGATGATTCAAGAGCGAACTGTTCTTGAACATACGGTGGCTCGTCTGAATCAACTGCCTTTGATGGGTTATGTCCTGGCGATTGGTGCAAAGGACAACGTGGCAAAAACATTGCCATTTTCCAGTCTGGAGAAAGCCCATTTTTGTTTGGGTGGTGCCGAGCGGGTGAATTCCGTGTTAAATGCACTGAACTATTTATCTCAAATCGCTTCTGAAAATGATTGGGTGCTGGTACATGATGCGGCGCGTCCCTGTGTCAGTCTGGATTGTCTGCAACAACTGGTCAATACGGCGATTACAAATGATCAGGCTGCGATTCTGGCCATCCCGGTGCGAGATACACTTAAGCGTGTAGTAACCAATTTTTATATCGAGGAAACAGTGGATCGCTCGATGCTCTGGCAGGCACAAACACCACAAATGGCCAAGCTAGGTGTGTTGAAACGGGCGATTGAGCAGGCTTTGCAAGATGGTGCTACGATTACTGATGAAGCCAGTGCGCTGGAACATATCGGCGAACAGGTGAGTGTAGTACAAGGGCGTTCCGATAATATTAAAATTACCTATCCGGACGATCTGGAACTGGCCAAGCTGATTTTACAGGCTCAGGCTTAAAAATATATTCAAATAATATTTAAATAAAAGCAGAATAAATCTGGCTATAGCGATCTATTCGCTATAGCTTTCACTTATAATTTTGCCATCATTCTTTTTCACCTTTTGGCCAATGATACCTTCACAGCAGTATCGGTTTTTACGTCACTCTTTGCGTGATGGACGTAGTATTAACCCGCAAGATTCATCTCGATGGACCAAGTTGCACCTTGATCCCTGGTTATTGTGCTTTCTGGTTCTCAATGCAATCCTGGGTTTAATGGTGGTGTATAGCGCGACATCCGAAGACTCTGGCATGGTGGTGCGTCAGGCGATCAGTTTTGGAATTGGTTTTGTGCTGCTGTTTATCTGTGCGCAGATTCCACCGAAAGTCTATCAGGCGATTAGTCCATACCTGTATGCCTTCGGGATCTTCATGCTGCTTCTGGTCTTTGTGATTGGTGAAAAACGTTTGGGTGCAACCCGCTGGATTACCTTGCCAGGGGTGGGAAGCATGCAACCTAGTGAGGTGATGAAATTTGCCATGCCTTTGATGATGGCATGGTATTTTGCACGTAAGCCATTTCCTCCCAAATTTTTGCATATTGTCGGGGCTTTGATTCTATTGGGCGTACCATTTGTTTTGGTGGCACTTCAGCCTGACTTGAACATTGGCTTGGTAATTCCTGGTATTTTTGTTCTATTTTTAAGTGGGATGTCGTGGCGTCTGATTGGTGGTGCAGCAGCGGCGGTAGCTGTGGCAGCTCCGGCTGCATGGATGTTCGTGCTACAAGAGTATCAAAAAAAACGTATTACCACGTTATTTGATCCGGAATCGGATGCCTTGGGTGCAGGCTGGAATATCATCCAGTCCAAAATTGCGATTGGTTCAGGTGGTTCCACGGGCAAAGGCTATACCGAAGGCACCCAATCACATTTAGGTTATCTGCCTGAACATCATACTGACTTTATTATGTCGACTTATGCCGAAGAATTCGGTTTTATCGGTGTTTTCCTGCTGTTTAGTTTATTCACTGCCATTATTATTCGCTGTCTGATGATTGGTTTAAACAGCTTTCATAACTTTGGCCGTTTATATGCTGGAGCCATGGGACTGACTTTCTTCTTCTTTGTATTTTTAAACTCAGGCATGGTGAGCGGGATTTTACCCGTAACTGGAGATCCATTACCGCTCATGAGTTATGGTGGAACGGCAGTGATTTCCATGCTGGCCGGGATGGGCATTGTGATGTCGATTCATACTCATCGATAAATCATTCTAAAAGTCGGACTGGTTCCGGCTTTTTATATACTTAAAATAAGTTGTTTTAAAAATCCTGTTTTGGCCAGAAGAAAAAAGAAGAATATTTTAGAATTCGTATGAAATTAAAAAGCCCTCAAATGAGGGCTTTTTAATTTCATACTTTAACTGAGAAACCAGGTGTAATAACCCCAGATCATTAAAGGCCATGCTAGGAAAGGGCTAAACAACCATTTCCAGAACCAGTGGCGCGGCATAAAGCCAACACCATGGACAAAGCCTCCAGAAATACCAATCATGATATACATCATGGCACTATGGCTATATTCACCGTTGGCATCCAGCATTGCAGAAGGATGAACCAATAACACTGCTGCGAGAGGAAAAGCCAGGAGGCAGGAAATCATCATCGCAAATTTGTTTGGTTTCTTGTCTACAACGGTTTTCTCAAGCGCAGCTTCTGTCATGTTTTATTCCTCATCCAGGTCTTGGTGTTGTTCCATGTAAATGGCAGCAATCACACTGGCAAAACATGCCATCAGTACACCCAGAATCCAGGCAAAATACCACATAGTTGTCTCTCCTTAAGACATAGCCTTAGTACAGGCTATGTGAATTATCTTCAATGTGTTTGTTGGTAATTACGCCCCACATCTTGTAATAACACCAAGTGGTATAGATCAGGATCAGTGGAACAAAGATACAGGCAGCAACGGTCATGACCGTTAAAGTATTTTTACTAGATACCGCATCCCACATAGTCAGACTTGCAACCGGGTTAATGCTTGAAGGCATCAGGAAAGGGAATAGGGCAAAACCAGCAGTTAGAATTGCACCGATGACAGCCAGAGATGAACCCAGGAAGCTCAGGCCTGCTTTGTTTTTACCTGCTGCCAAGACAATGATCAAGCCACCCAAAATGCCGACAATAGGCGCTGCCATCGTGATTGGATAAGTCGAATAGTTGTTCATCCAGCCTGGATTGGCATTGGTCAATACTTCTTTGGCCAGCGGGTTGGCAACACCATTGGTATCAAAAGGTGTAACTAAGGTATAGCCCTGAATGCCACCAAAATACAACCATGCACCGGCTGCCAGGAAAGTTGCTAAATACACTAGTCCCATGATTTGTGTTGCTTTGGCAGAACGTTGGCGTAGGTCACCATCAGTACGCAGCATTAACCATGCACCACCATGTGCACACAGCATCGATAAACTGACCAGACCACAGACAATCGCAAACGGATTCAGCAGGGCAAAGAAGCTACCAGTATAAGTAGAACGTACAGTTTCATCTAAAGTAAATGGTACACCTAGGAACATGTTGCCGAATGCCACACCAAAGACCAATGCAGGCACTGCACCACCAATGGCTAGACCCCAGTCCCATGAATTGCGCCATTTGGTATTTTCCAGTTTTGAGCGATAGTCAAAACCGACCGGACGCAGGAATAGGGCAAACAGGACCAGCAACAGTGCCCAGTACATGCCGGAGAAGGCAGTTGCATAGACCATTGGCCAGGCAGCGAACAAAGCACCGCCGGCAGTAATAAACCAGACCTGGTTACCGTCCCAGTGTGGCGCAATGGTATTGATCGCTGCACGGCGCTCGCTATCATTTTTGCCCACAAATGGCATGATCGCCATGGAGCCCATATCGAAGCCATCGGTGAGGGCAAAGCCAATCAGCAATACGCCGACCAGCACCCACCAAATGATTTTTAATAATTCATATTCGATCATGCTTGAGTCTCCCCATTTGCCTTTTCTGCAGCTGCAAGCTTTTCAAAATGATATTTACCGGTATGCAGTGAGCTTGGGCCAAGACGTGAGAACTTGATCATCAGATACATTTCAATAATCAGTAACACGGTATAGAATGCTGCCAATGCAAGGATTGAACCCCAGACATCACCTGTGCTTAAGCTTGATGCTGAAAGATGTGTCGGTAATACCTCACCAATGGTCCAAGGTTGACGACCTACTTCTGCCACATACCAGCCAGTTTGCGCAGCAACCCAAGGCAGAGGAAGTGCAAATAATGCAAATTTCAATAACCATGGTTTGTTTTCAGCATTACGTTTTGCTACCGCAAAAGTTGCCAGTGCAAATAGAAGTAGCATCAAGAAGCCAGAAGCAACCATGGCACGGAAGGCCCAGAACAGACTTGGTACGTGTGGAATGGTATCTTTAGCAGCTGCTTTGATTTGCTCTTCAGAGGCATCAACGACATTTGGCGTGTATTTCTTCAGCAGCAGACCGTAACCGAGGTCTTTTTGGCTTTCTTCAAAAGCGGTTTTCAGTTCTGGAGACTGATCACCAGCACGTAATTTTTCCAGTTGCGAATAGGCCACCATACCATTACGGATACGCGCTTCATGCTGAACCAGCAGGTCCTTAATACCTGTAACTTGTTCAGTCGTAGAACGTGTAGCAATCAGACCCATTACATAAGGAATTTTCACTGCATAATCTGTAGTCATGGTTTCCTTATTCGGGATACCGAACAAAGTAAATGGCGCAGGTGCAGGGTGAGTATCCCATTCTGCTTCAATCGCTGCCAGTTTGGTTTTCTGTACATCACCCAGCTCATAACCTGATTCATCACCCAGTAAAATCACCGAAAGTGTAGAAGCAAGCCCGAAGATGGCTGCAATGGCAAAAGAACGGCGTGCAAAAGGCAGGTCACGTTTTTTCAGCATGTAGTAACTTGAAATAGCCAGGACGAAGATGGCACCTGTGACATAACCGGCAGATACGGTATGCACAAATTTAACTTGAGCGACCGGGTTAAAGATCAATGCAGCAAAGTCCACCATTTCCATACGCATGGTTTCATAGTTAAATGCCGAACCGACCGGGTTTTGCATCCAGCCATTGGCGACCAGAATCCAGAGTGCGGACATGTTTGAACCCAAAGCCACCAGCCAGGTTACGGCCAGATGTTGTACTTTGGACAGGCGATCCCAGCCAAAGAAGAACAAGCCAATAAACGTCGATTCAAGGAAGAAGGCCATCAAACCTTCAATCGCCAGCGGTGCACCGAAAATATCACCGACATAATGCGAGTAATATGCCCAGTTGGTTCCGAACTGGAACTCCATGGTCAGGCCGGTGGTTACCCCTAAGGCAAAGTTAATACCAAACAGTTTTCCCCAGAACTTGGTCATGTCTTTATAGATTTCTTTGCCGGAAATCACATAGGTGGTTTCCATAATGGCAAGCAGAAATGCCAGACCTAGCGTCAGTGGAACAAAAATAAAGTGATACATCGCGGTCATGGCGAACTGGAACCGCGAGAGATCGACCACGCTTTCAGAAATCATCAACGTGTCTCCTGGATTTGGGAAGGATTGCCGGCGATACGCTCGGCGACTTGGTTATCAAAATTTTTAGGAATCGTAGGCGCATCAAACCAGATGTTTTTAATTACCATCAGTAAAATAACCTTGATAATTAAAATGGCGGTTATTTCTCTAACCACTCTCTGGTTTAGATTTTTGGGAACTAAGCTCATTCGACTAAGCCTGTTATATGACTTGTTGTATATTATTAATCTATTGTAACTAAAAAATAAATAGACGATACAGTTTAAATAAATATATATTTATAAGTATTTGAAAATGATAAATATATATTTATATAAGTTAAAATTTATTCTAAATATTTTTTATTATTTTATGTAATTTTTTTGATTTTTAAATCCGACTAAAATGCTTATATTTATATATTTGAATGTAGATTATTTTAGTTGGATTAATATTTTTTAATCTGATTAAAATGCTTGGTTTTAAAATAAAGAATAAAATTAATCTAACTAAATTGGTTGGTTTTATAAGAGTTGAATATCAGTATCATAATCTTTCACATCATATTTATATTGATAAAAAACACACCAAAAAAAGAACATGCTGGAGGCATGTTCTTTTTAAGCTTTGTGAGGGAGACTGGACTTAGAAGTCGTAACGCATGCCTAGAGAAAGACCTAGGCTGTCTTCACCGCGTGCGCCACCTACAGCATTGGTACGACCTTGTGCCCAAGGGGTAAGGTTTGAGTTTTCATCATTTAGTACAGTTGCTATGTTGCCATAAATGCGGACTGTTGGATCTAAACGGTGTTCAAGTCCGATTGCCAGTAAAGTTGCATTCGCATCATCGGCATCGACATCGCGGTGGAATACTTCACCACGGAATGAGGTTTTTGGTGCAAATTTATATTCACCGGCTACACCAAATACTTGTGCATCTGGGTTTGCTTCAGAATTATCATGTTGAAGGAATTGGTATAAACCGCCCAGATTGAATTCAGGGGTGATTTTGTAAGCACCAGCAATACGGAAACCATCGCGTTCGCCACGACCTGCATCTTCTTCATAATGTTCATAGGCAGCAGCAAAATCAACTTTACCTTCTTTATAGGTTAAAGCGAGGTCGTATGCTTTATCATCGCGATTATCTTTATTGGTAGTAGTTGTGGTTCCCGGTACGACTACTGTTACTGGACCATTCACAGTTTCAATTACAGTAGTTTTTGGTGAAGACGTTGACACGCTATCAGGGCTATTACCTTCGTGTAAAGAAAGTGCTGCTAAAACATTAAAGCCGCCGCCAAACTTAGGTGATTTATATTCAATGGTATTGTTATTACGTTCATCAAAACGCAAGTTGCCAGCACGTGTGACGTTACGAACATCACCGACCATATCACCAAAGAAGTTGACCGGGCCACGTGCTACTTTGAATGGGCTGTCAAAACGGCCGATACGCGCTTGACCGAAATCACCTTTTAAACCAACAAAAGTATCGCGAGTTGCAAATTCAACATCATCGTTTGCAGAACCACTTGCAAAGTTAATTTCCTGTTCGATTTGACCAAATACGGTCATACCATTTTCTAATTTTTGTTCAGCTTTAAAACCCAAGCGTGAAGAGTTTGAAGAAAGACCTACTTCGTTATAATCCTGGCCATCATCCAGATAATCTAAAGAAACGTGTGCACGACCATACACTTTAACATCAGCAGCAGCTGCCATCACTGGTGTTAAAATTGTTGCCCCGATTGCTAATGCAGATAACGTTTTTTTCATGTGTTGCTCCAATAAAGACTTTTTTATTCATCGTCTTAAAAACAAGTTTCAGTATTGTTTTGAAACATCTACTGCTCTATTGGTGCCAAGTATTCATTACAAATAAGTCAATATGATTAAGGAAATATTTCAGAAATATTAAAGACAATCATTGTCTTATTTTTTATAGGATTACGAGTGGGGTAAGCAGGATTGATGCAAATACAGCTAAGCTCGGTGTTTGCTGCAAAACTTAAAAATAGGCTAGGTGACTTTTACTGATATTTTATTGGCTTAATCAAGATTGAAATACATTAGACATAAAAAATGGAGCCGAGGCTCCATTTTTAGGTATTAAGAATAGCTTAAAGGGCAGCTTTAATTTTCTCAGCCAGCGCTTTAATTTTTTCCTGGTCGCCCATCTGTGCAGCATGTTTGCCCAGATTGTGCAAAGAGGTAGGAACCAGATGGAAATGTACGTGTGGTACGGTCTGACCCGCTGCGGCACCTGATAACTGCATCAGTACGATACCATCCACACCTAAAGCTTTTTCAATGGCTTTTGCAACTTTCTGTACGATCTGAATCGTATAGGCAGCCGCTTCAGGTGGCAGATCCAGTAAAGTGATTGCCGGAGTTTTCGGAACAACCAGTGTATGACCTTCTGCCTGAGGCATGATGTCCATAAATGCAAGAACCTGGTCGTCTTCATACACTTTTATCGCAGGAAGTTCACCGCGTAGAATTCGTGCAAAAATATTCTGATCATCATAAGTCATAAGTACATTCCTTGAGCGTTATTAAACTGAATTATTTACAGTTCAATTCTTTCTGACGATCTTTGATCGCGTCAAGACGTTGTTGCTCTTTTTCCGAGAATTTTGGCTTGGTTGTATAGCAATTGTCATTACCAAACTTGGCTTTTGCTTCAGGATCTTTGAAACAGAAACCTTTAGACGCATAAATCACGTCATGATCATTTTTTAATTTTTTGCACTCTTGTTCAGATGCAAGAACCGATGTTGAAGCCCCGAACAAAGTTGCAAAGCCAATCAATGCTGCAACAGAAAATTTCTTCATGAGAGTTTCCTCTGGGTTATCCACTATATGTGCCTGCCTACTAGTCACAATATGAGGTTTCGTTATCATTATTCAATGGCGAGATATTACTCGATGGTAATATTACTCCATGATTCATACATTTTCACAGCACTGGAAAAATCACTGTTTTTATCCGACAGATCGCTGGCCGCCTGAATCAGATTCTGGGTCAACGAGAGCACAGGCGCAGAAAGTTTGGCTTCACGTGCAAGGTCGATTGCAATGCCTGTATCTTTGGCCAAGAGTGGCAGGGCAAAGGTTACAGGAAAACTGCGGTTTAAAATACGCTGTGGCAATACGGTTTCAGTCACCATACTTTTACCACTTGAAGCATTAATACAATCCAGTGCTTCATGCAGGTTTACCCCATGCGCTTTCAAGGTAGTAAAGCCCTCAGCAACGGCACACAGGTTTACAGCCATTAACATATTATTTACGGCCTTCACTGCAAAACCCGCGCCAGATTCACCGACATGCTTGATCAGCTTGCCAAAAGCCTGCATCGCAGGAAGGGCTTTTTCATAACCCTGCACATTACCGCCTACCATCACGGTTAAAGTGCCATTTTCAGCGCCAATGGTTTGACCGCTGACCGGTGCATCCAGAAAGATTACCCCATGTTCAGCCAGTTGTACTGCCAGTTTTTGGGCAGAATCCGGTACACCACTGGTGCAGTCGACCCAGACTGAACCGGATTTAAGCGACAGATTTTCCAGAAGTCGTTCAACGTCAGCGCTGGTGGGCAGGCAAGAAAAAATTACATCTGCCTGTACGGCCTGTTCCAGTGTGACGGCTTGGGTGCCATATTCAGCCGCATGTTGCTCTGCTTTGTTAAAGCTGCGGTTCCAGACATAGACCGTATCAAAATGCTCGGGTAAGTGTGCTGCCATACGAAAACCCATTGCACCTAGGCCGATAAATGCCACTGATTGAATCATGCTGTACCCTCTGAATATGTTTAAATCTATTGATAATTTTTAATATTTTTCTGGTGCGAGAAATCTGCTTTAAGCATCAAGACGTGTGGAGCGCTGCACCAGCCAGGTCGTCATTTTTGGCCAGAATGTATTGGCTGTTTTCTGGTTCGACATTAGTCCAAGATGACCACCCGGTATAAGAGTAAACGTCTTATCCTGGCTACTTGTCAATTCCATCAAAGGTTTAGCTGACTGTTCTGTGACAATCTGGTCGGTTTGACCTGCACCCACTAAGAGGGAACAGCTAATATTTTTAAGATCAACGACACGATCATCCAAAGTGATAGAACCCTTTTTTAAAGGATTTTGCAGCCATAAATGCAGCACCATGTCCTGATTAATCCCACCTGGATAATCAATCATCTTGTTCAGGAAATTCCCCATGGTGGCATGTTCATAGACATCTTCGACATGATCCAGATTCAGCAAAAACTGCTTCTGGCTTTTAAGCCAGCCGATCGGATCGAGTAACTTGAAGCCCAAGGCATTTACAATACCCGGCGTATGAATATATTGCTTCGGAATCAGCCCTTGATGAATGGCCTGTTGCAGATTCTTGTTTTTAGAAATCAGTTTATTGGTCGTAGAAAAAAGTTTGCCGACACGTCCTGACGCATAACTGTCGATAGGACTGCCCACCACGATCAGATTCTTGACATGTTCAGGCGAATGCAGGGCGGTATAGAGCGTGACAAACACCCCAGCCATACTCCAGCCGTGCAGGGAAATGAATTGACTACCCGAATGCTTGCAGATGGTTTCAATGGATTGAGGAATGGCTGCATCGATAAAAGATAAAAAATTCAGGTGGCGGTGCTTAAAGTTAAAGCGTTTCCATTCCACCAGATAGACATCAAAACCGCTATGCTGAAAATGCTTGACCAGAGAGCGATAAGGATACAGATCATAGATATCCATATTAATGGCCAAGGGTGCGATGAAAACCAGAGGCTCCTTATATTTTTTCTCAGGTGAAGCGTAATAGCGAATCTTGCAAAACTCGGTGCCGGCAATATATTCAAAAGGGGTTTTTTGCGACAGGATCAGTGAGGAGGCATTAAACACCCGGGTGCTGAGGTGTTTCAATTTTTTTTGCTGGCGCTGAAAGTTTTGTTTTAACTGAATCATGTAAATAAAATATCCGTATCCGCGGGAGGATTGATCGAAGTCTAAGCAATAATCGCTTATTATGCCTTGACCTGAAATAGCTTAGGCGCTCAAAATGTTGGCAAATTTTTACAAAAGGCAGCCTGAGGGCTGAGGTAAAGCGATGAGCCAGCAAGACGATATTTCTTACCAATTAGAAACTTTAGCCATTCGTACCGGTCATACCCGCACTTTTGAAGGTGAGCATGGCGAACCGATTTTTCTAACATCGTCCTTTGTTTATGAAAATGCTGCAGAAGCCGCAGCCAAATTCTCAGGCCAGGAACCGGGCAATATCTATTCTCGCTTTACCAATCCGACCGTTACCATGTTTGAAAAGCGTCTGGCTGCACTTGAAGGTGCAGAGCGCGCCGTTGCCACCAGTTCGGGTATGGCAGCCATTATGGCAGTGATGATGGCTTTTTTAAAAGCGGGCGATCATGTGATTTGTTCACGTGCAGTCTTCGGTTCTACGGTTTCCATGTTTGAAAAATATGTCGCAAAATTTGGTGTCAGTGTTGATTTCGTCGATTTGACTGATCTTGATGCATGGAAAAATGCCATCAAGCCTGAAACTAAAATTCTCTTTGTTGAGTCTCCATCGAATCCTTTAGCAGAAGTAGCTGATATACAGGGACTCGCCGATATTGCGCATGCCAATGATGCTTTATTGGCGATTGATAACAGCTTCTGTACACCGGTGTTACAACAACCAATCAAATTTGGTGCAGACCTGGTGGTGTATTCTGCGACTAAATATCTGGATGGTCAGGGCCGTGCCTTGGGTGGTGCAGTGGTAGGTAATCATAAGCTGCTGGAAGAAATCTTCGGCTATGTCCGTACCACCGGCCCGTCAATGAGCCCATTCAATGCCTGGGTTTTTCTAAAAGGCTTGGAGACACTACGTTTGCGTATGCGTGAACATTCAGCAAGTGCACAGCAATTGGCTGAATTTTTGAACCAGCATCCAAAAGTGGAAAAAGTATATTATGCGGGCTTGCCTGAACATGTCGGTCATGAACTGGCAGCCAAACAGCAGAGCGGTTTTGGCGGTATTGTGTCTTTTGAAGTCAAAGGTGGCCGTGAGGAAGCATGGACTGTCATCGACAATACCCAGTTTATCTCGATTACCGGTAATTTGGGCGATGTGAAATCGACCATTACCCATCCGGCAACCACGACACATGGTAAATTGTCGCCTGAAGCCAAAGAAGCTGCCGGTATTCGCGAAGGTTTGATTCGCGTATCTGTTGGTTTGGAAGAGATTGGTGATATTATCCAGGATATTCGTCGCGGTTTAGACCTGATTTAATTTTATAAATTTATGTTCGGAGATATTTATGAACATTAACATGTTGATGCAGCAAGCTCAGCGCATGCAGAAAGAAGTTGAAAACAACGTAAAAAAAGCCAAAGAAGAGCTTGCGCAAACTGAAGTGCATGCCGAGGCGGGTGGCGGTCTGGTGAAAGTAACCATGACTTGCCGTAACGTAGTGAAGCGTATCGAAATCAATCCTGAATTACTTCAGGATGATCCAGACATGATCGAAGACCTGATTGCAGCAGCAATGAATGATGCAGCACGTCAGGCAGAAGTGGTATCTGACGAAAGAATGAAAGCAGCGAACTCAGGTATGGGTTTACCGCCTGGTCTTGCAGGTATGTTCTAAGGAAGAATGCGCAATGTTTAGTGATCGTTTTGATCAACTCGTTCAAGCATTACGCATTTTGCCAAGCGTTGGGCCGAAATCGGCTCAACGTATGGCATTGCATATGATCATGAAAAATCGTGAGGGTGCTATTGGTCTGGCACATGCACTGACTGAAGCCACCAATCACATTCATGAATGTTCAGTTTGTCATTCTCTGACTGAAGATGAAGTCTGCAATATCTGTACTTCGCTGGATCGCGATGATGAGTTGCTCTGTGTAGTGGAATCACCTGCAGATGTCATGGCGATTGAGCAAAGTGGTAGTTTCAGAGGTAAATATCATGTATTGGGCGGACATTTATCGCCACTGGATGGTATTGGTCCCGAAGAAATCGGTATTCCGTACTTATTGCATCGTTTGGCCAATGGTCAGGTGAAAGAAGTGATTCTGGCAACCAATGCCACGGTAGAAGGTCAGGCTACGGCGCATTATCTGGTTGAGGCCAGTAAGCATTTGCCGATCCAGATGACCCGAATTGCCCAGGGCGTACCACAAGGTGGTGAGCTGGAATATGTCGACAGTCATACCTTGAGTCAGGCAGTACATAACCGGATGCGCATGAAGTAAGCTAAGCTTAAATATCTTGTTAGTTTTAATATAAAAAAGATATTAATTAGAATATAAATTCTGATAAGTAAGCGCCATTTTTTAGGAAATAGGGCAGAATTGACGTTATTTTTTATACAAAAATTCTATAGATCAGTTAATATGGATCTATCGAGAATCTAATCTTAGACTCAGTTCTATGTTTCAATTTATTCAACATCAAAACGACTTAACTCATGTACTGAAGCTGATGGATCAGAATTCAGTTTATGGGCTGGATACCGAGTTTATCAAGGTTGATACCTTATGGCCTAAGCTGGGTGTTTTTCAGATTAACGTAGACAACAAGGTCTATTTGTTGGATGGAACCACGCTGGATCTGACTGAGTTCCTTAATAAAATTTTTAACGCACAGCAGAATATTTTTCACGCTTGTAGTGAAGATATCGACCTGATCTATCACTATACCCAGAAGAAATCGCTGAGTAATGTATTTGACACTCAGGTTGGCATGTCTTTTCTTGGGCATGGTCTGCAAGTCAGCTATCAAAATGCATTGAAGCAGATGCTGGAAGTCGATATCGAAAAAGACCAGACCCGTTCTGACTGGTTGGCGCGTCCACTCAGTTCCGAACAGTTGCTCTATGCTGCCAATGATGTGCATTATCTGGTGCAACTGTCAGAGAAAATTAAACAGGATCTGGATTCGAAAGATCTGCTGGATTTTGCCTTGCAAGATTGCCGTTTTCTGACTCAGGAAATTGGCGAAGATACCCCAACTGCCTTGTTGTATCAGGATGTCGGCAATTACCGGCATTCACGCCGTCAGCTGATGCAATTGCAGCAATTAATGGTTTGGCGTGATCAGATTGCCAAAGCACTGAATCAGCCACGCAGTTTCATTTTGAAAAATGCCAGCATGATTGATCTGGTGGAAAAATTCCCGCGCAATAATTTCCAGCTGAGTCATGTGAAAGACATTCGTTCGAATGTGGTTCGTGAGCATGGCAAAACCATTTTAGATTTATTGAAATTCCTGCCGGAGCCGGAAAATTGGCCTTTACGTCTGGCACGTCCAATTCGCCATTCTTCCAAAGATATCGGTGAAAAAATTGATTCAGTTATTCAGAACGTCGTCAATGAAACCTCAATTCCGAAAGAAGTCCTGATGCGTAAGAAATGGCTGAATGCCTTGTATCAGCATGTGGTTTTCCATAAGGACGAGCAGGATCTGCCGGATTATCTGCTTGGCTGGCGCTATGAGTTATTGACTCAGCCACTGATTCAGGTATTGCATCAGGATGAATCTTATCTGTCTACCCAGATGAAAGTTAGCGAGTGATTGGCTACAGGATTGGTTAAAGAAAAAGCAATTATACAAAATCACGACTGATGCATGAGACGTGGCTAATGTTTCTGTCTTTTTTTTGATGTATCCTTGCGGTTGTTTTTCCAGAAAAGTCGTTTGAAATATGCAAGTGTCTATCTACAAATCCAGCAAAAAAAGTGAAATGTATCTGTATGTGGCGCGTCCTGCGAATGAAAGCGAAGCTGAAACATTCGAACCTTTAAGCGTATTGACTGAAGCAGTACAGGCAGCATTTGGACGTGCGACTTTTGTCATGCATCTTGAATTAAGCGAATCACGTAAACTGGCACGTGCCAATGTCTTGCATGTCATGGATTCTATTGAAACCCGCGGTTTCTTCCTGCAAATGCCGCCAGAAGGCTTGATTGATCCAAATGCTGTGGCACCAGAAGGTTTACGCGGTGCTTAATGTTGATTCAGGAGTTGTGAAATGAATGGTTATGTGGCTGTATTAGACTCAATTCCTGAACAGAGCATTGCCGTTGCAGTTTATCTGCTCGGCAGCCTGATTGCTTTATGGTGCTGGTATGGCGTGACCAAGCGTCTGCCTAAACCCATGGGCGGTTTTTTGTGGATTGTGGCCTTTGCCATTCTGCTAACACCGACGGTATCTGAGGGGTCGAATGCATCCATTGCACCCGCGATCTTTGGTCTGTTATTTGGGGTGCTGACCAAAGAGCAGTCCCTGGTTTGGATTAATGCGTCACTTATTTTATTTGTCATTGGGATTGGATCTGTGGTTGGCTATTGCTGGTCGACCTATGTGTCGAACAAAAGCAATATTCGTGTTCACGAGAAAAGTTCACCGCTGTAAGTAAAAAATAAGGTTCAATCATGTCTGCTGATATTCAACAATTTTCAGGTACCGATCAGTACATTGCGACTGACAGTTTAAAACTTGCGGTGAAAGCTGCACGCAGTTTGCAAAAACCGTTGCTGGTCAAAGGTGAGCCGGGTACAGGTAAGACTTTGCTGGCCGAGCAAGTCGCAGAAAGTCTGGGTTTGAAGCTGATCACCTGGCACATCAAGTCCACTACCAAAGCACAACAAGGCCTGTATGAATACGATGCCGTATCCCGCTTGCGCGATAGTCAGTTGGGTGATGACCGTGTCTATGACATCAAGAACTACATCAAGCCGGGTAAATTATGGGAAGCGTTTACCAGTGAAGAGCGCTGTGTCCTGTTGATTGATGAAATTGATAAGGCAGACATCGAGTTTCCAAATGACTTGCTGCATGAACTCGATAAAATGTCGTTCTATGTATACGAGACTGGCGAGACCATTACGGCAACTCAGCGCCCAATCGTGATCATTACCTCAAATAATGAAAAAGAATTGCCAGATGCTTTCCTGCGTCGTTGCTTCTTCCATTACATCGAATTCCCGGATGAAGCCACCATGCGTGAAATCATCGATGTGCATTTTGCCAATATCTCGACCACATTGGTCAATGAGGCTTTGCAAGTCTTCTTTAAATTACGTCAGATTCCGGGTTTAAAAAAACCACCTTCAACTTCTGAACTGATCGACTGGCTCAGCCTGCTTATGGCTGACGACATGCCGGAAGATATTCTGCGCAATACTGATAAATCCAAAGCAATTCCGCCCCTGTACGGCGCATTAATCAAGAATGAGCAAGATGTGCAGTTGCTCGAACGTCTAGCATTTATGTCACGTCGTTAAGGGAGAAACACGCATGTTTGTGCGACTGTTTTATACCTTACGCAAATACGGCGTGCCGGTATCGACCCGCGAACTGATTGATCTCAATCAGGCAGTTGCCGCAGGACTGGTCTTTGCCGATCAGGACGAGTTCTATCAGCTTGCCAAAACTATAATGGTCAAGGACGAGCGCTATTTCGACAAGTTCGATCGCGCCATGAAAGACTATTTTGATGGTATCGCGACCTTTGATCTGGATGAGCTGCTAAATCAGGTGCATAAGCTGCCCAAAGACTGGTTTGATCTGGAGTTGCTGGAAAAGCATTTGACCCCGGAGCAGCGCGAAGAGCTGAAAAAAGCCGGATCGCTGGAAGAACTGATGAAAATGCTAGAAGAGCGTCTGCGCGAACAGCATAAAAAACATCAGGGCGGCAACAAGATGATTGGTACCGGTGGCACTTCACCCTTTGGTGCCTATGGCGATCATCCTGAAGGTGTGCGTATTGGCGGGCCGGGGCGTAAGCGTTCTGCGGTGAAAGTTTGGGAGCAGCGTCAATACCGCAATCTGGATGATGAACAGATTTTAGGTAGCCGTCAGATGCAGATGGCATTGCGCCGTCTACGAAAATTTGCCCGTCAGGGTGCAGCCGAAGAGCTGGATATTGATGGAACGATTCGTGAAACGGCCAAGCATGGTATTCTGGATGTACAACTGGTGCCGGAGCGTCGTAACCGTATTAAAGTTTTAATGCTGTTCGATGTCGGTGGTTCGATGGATGCGCATATTGCCCAGTGTGAAAAGCTGTTCAGTGCGGCGAAAACCGAATTCAAGACCCTGGAATATTTCTATTTCCATAACTGTCTCTATGACTATGTCTGGAAAGACAATATCCGTCGTTCCAGTTCACGCATCAATACCTGGGATTTGTTCAATACCTATGGCCGTGATTACCGCGTGATTGTGGTCGGTGATGCCAGCATGGCACCCTATGAGCTGAATTCTGTCGGTGGTTCGGTTGAATATATGAATGATGAAGCTGGACAGGTCTGGTTACAGCGTCTGCGTCAGCATTTTGATAAAACTGCTTGGCTGAATCCGGAAGAAGAAAAATACTGGCATTACACCCATACCATTGGTCTGATCCAGCAGATATTTGAAAATCATATGTTTCCAATGACGCTGAAAGGCATTGAAGACATGACCAAATATCTGGCGCGTTAATTCCATTTATCTATAAGTGACTTTAGTTAGAGTTATTAGTGATTTCAAACAAATTATTCTAGTATAAAGTCACTCATTATCTCTTATTTAAAATTTCAGGCATCATTATGGCTCATCAAATTAATGGTATTGCGTTACCAAATGAAGAGGGTTTTTTTGGTCAATATGGCGGTCAGTTTATTCCACCCGATCTGAAACAGGCCATGGATGATATTAATGTGGCCTATCAGGAAATTCGTCAGACTGAAGAATTTCAGAATGAATTGAAAGACCTATTTGCTCATTATGTCGGTCGTCCAAGTCCACTATTTCATGCCAAACGTCTTTCTAAACAGCTCGGTGGAGCCCAGATTTATTTGAAACGTGAAGATCTGAACCATACTGGCGCGCACAAGATTAATCATTGCCTAGGTGAAGCACTACTGGCCAAATATATGGGCAAGACCAAAGTCATCGCAGAAACTGGTGCCGGCCAGCATGGTGTTGCTTTGGCAACTGCATGTGCCTTGGTGGGTATTCCGTGTGAAATTCATATGGGGCAGGTGGATATCGAAAAAGAGCATCCAAACGTCGTCAAGATGAAAATTCTGGGTGCCAAGCTGATTTCTGTGACTCGCGGTACAGCCACACTCAAAGATGCAGTCGACAGTGCTTTTGAAGAATATTTAAAAGACCCGAAAAACTACATCTATGCCATTGGTTCGGTAGTCGGGCCGCACCCATTCCCGATGATGGTACGTGATTTCCAGTCGATTATTGGTGATGAGATTAAAGTTCAGGCCAATGAGCGTTTTGGTGCAAATCCTGACTATGTTGTTGCCTGTGTCGGTGGCGGTTCTAATGCAGTTGGCGCATTCACTGCATTTTTAAATGAACCAGATGTGAAACTGGTTGGCGTTGAGCCGGCAGGTCATGGTTTAGATACCGATATGCATTCAGCTACTTTGACCTTAGGTAAACCGAGCCAGTTACATGGTATGGCCTGTTATGTGCTAGAAGATGAACAGGGCGAGCCATTGCCAGTGCATTCAATTGCTTCTGGTCTGGATTATCCGGGTGTGGGGCCGCAGCATAGCTTGCTGAAAGATTTGGGTCGGGTTGAGTATACGACTGCAACCGATCAGGAATGTCTGGATGCATTCATGACACTGTCACGCGTAGAAGGCATTGTACCTGCATTAGAAAGTTCGCATGCGGTGGCTTGGGCCATTCGTGAAGCAGGGAAACTGCCAAAAGATACCAAGATTGTAGTGAACTTATCGGGTCGTGGTGATAAAGACTCAGATTACGTCGCAGAAAAATTAGGTCTAAACTGATTTTATTCAGAATGTTCATATAAAAAATCCCTGTACACATACCGGGATTTTTTATGGATCAGATATAAAACTTTATCTTGGTGTCACTTAAGTGATCTTCAAATGCCTTAGAGAAAGCTAGATGATATTTTAACCTGAGATATATTGCTGTAACTGTTCAATCAATTTGCGTTGGTCATCCATGGCCGCTTTGACCAAATCCCCAATTGAAATCAGACCGATCAGTTTTTCATGTTCGACCACGGGTAAGTGGCGTAGGTGGCGTTCAGTCATCAAAGATAAACAGTCTTCTACGCTAGTAGCTGTATTTACGGTAATCACTTTAGAGGTCATGATCTCATTAACAGTGGTGTCGAATGAGGTTCTTTGCATCAGCGCGATCTTACGCGTGTAATCCCGCTCTGACAAAATCCCCACCACATTGTCTTCATGGGTTACCACAAGCGCCCCGATTCCTTTATCCGCCATCAAGGTGATGGCTTCTAAAACAGTAGAATCTGGACGAATGGTATAAATAGCTTGATGCATTTTTTCACTGAGCACCTGTGCCACATTGGTCATGCTTAATCATCCTTATTGGTCAATTTATTATTAATCCTAGAGTATGTATTCAACCTGAACATCTCTAAGTGTTTAGGTTTTAGTCTTTATAAATAGCATGTTATTTAAGCAATGTGCAGTCTTTGTTGCGAAAAAAACAGATGACGCATCTGTGCAGCAGTCAGTTTGAGTTTGGTTCCATTGGTGTTGAACAGCGCTGGCGTAACATTCAGTCGCGACAGGGTCGGCAATAATGCATTTTCAAAATCTTCAGAATTGATTTTACGTGGAATGTAATCCGGCCAATGTTGCTGGGCATAATTTTTAGCATCCAGCGGATTGAGCCAGAATGGAAAGATACAATCTTCCTGGTCACGCATCATCGCCCAGCCTTGGTGATATGCGCCCCATAGCTCGCCACAATTCATCAAAGATTTAAGCATCGTGATCTTTAACAGAAAGTTTTTGCAGATCGGATCAATTTGAATAATTTTTCGTGGTTTCATTAGAATAAAGTGCTATTGGAGTTCAGGCTCTATTCTAGGAACTTTATATGAAATTACTGTTTCAGCTTTGCAAGGATTCGTAAGAAAATATGTATTGATTGCTATTTATTGAAAAAAGGGCTGAAAAAAACGCCACCTAGGTGACGTTTCTTTATGCTTGCATGGTGGCCATGTTTTGCCAGTACTGGGCTTTGAGTGAATCTCGTTCTACACGGAAACCTTGATAATAAAGTTCTGCTAAAAAGAGCGCTGCTTTACCATGGCCTGCACGAGCGGCTTCTTCAAGCTGTTTTATCGCATCAGCAAAGTTCATTTGCGATTGAATGGTATTCACGGCATCTGCGTACAGATGTTCCAGATCGTGTTGAGAGAGTTGTTGTATCATATAAAAACTCCTTAATTTTAATTATGATTACAGGATAGACTATTTAGTCTAAATACAAATATAAATTAGTATTGTTAAACTAATATTACAAAATAATGGAAAAGTCAACTATTCGATTTTATTTGTTTACTTCAGTTATAGTTTAACTGATTAAACTATACACAACTATAAATATTATTAAGCTACATTGTAAATGGATAGCAAACAATAAGGAGAAGGCCATGATGACAAGAACTTTAGATGGTGTGAAATTTGATATGCCTCCGACTGCAGGTCAAATTATGGAACTTGCCGATTTGCATCGTAAAAAACTCGATCAAGCTATATTCAGTAAATATACCCATCTAGGTGATTATGGGCTGGCACAACGTAAAGAAGTCTACGACTTTACCCGGGCGCTGGACGAAAACCAGCGTGAGCAGTTTTATAAGCTTTATAATGGTGAGCTGGTCCGCATTGCAGATGAGGATCGTCTGCATCCGCCTGAAGCAGAAGCGGGTTTAAGTAAATTTGCAATTGCACTGGTATTGCTTGTTGTTGCATTGGTGCTGTATTCAACAATTATTACCAGAATCATGAATTAGTCCTCGAAATAGCAGGATTCAGCTCTTATGAATATTCAGTGCGCTGACTTGAACTTATGTAACTGCGACCATACACTACCTCTAACCTGAGGTAGTGTATGTCTATAGATACAGAAAAACTAAGCCAATTTTTCAGCAGAATCAAACTGGAACAGATTTATAACAGTGTGGTTATTTTTATTATTGCGATCATTCTACTTTTAGCCGCATTTGCTCTATATCGTCCGTTGAGCATTGCTCAAGTCACCCAGATTCAGCAACTGTCTAAACAGCAAAACCTTCCCCAAACTCAGGATATGGCACTCGCCTTGTTAGAGCAGCAGCATATCCGTCGTGGGCAGTACCTTAAATTGATGCAGGCTTATCAGCAGGAATCGCTTCGGGCACGTCAGCTTCCACCGGTCTCTGTGGAGATGCCTTAGGCATAGGGTTTGTTGGTAAGTAATAATTGGCATCCATTAAATTCTGCTCCAAACGCATTTTCAAGGCATTTTGATCCAGTTCTTTGTTGACGACGACCAGGGTTAAGCGATCAGGATGAAAATGCTTGCGCACTGCATTTTGTACATCTGCCGCTGTGATTTTAGCCAGCCGATCTGGATAACTGGATAGATAATTACTTTGCTCACTATAGAAGCCCATATTGCCTAGCTGAGCATTAATGGTAGCATTACTGCTGTAATTATTAGGGAAGGCCCGTAACATGCCTGCTTTGGTTTCTTCCAGACGCTGCGTATCAATAGGTTGACCGACAAAGTTGATAAATGCTTGATGTGCGATCTGAATGCTATCTAGCAGTTGATCCTGACGCGTAGAATACTTAAAGCTGAATACGCCGGGTGCCTGACTAAAGCTCAATGAACTATAAGCGCCATAAGTAAAACCACGTTTCACCCGCAGTTCCTGCATCAATACCGCATTAAATCCGCTACCGCCAAACATGCGATTGGCGACTTCTATAGCCAGTTTATCTTCAGTAAAGCGAGTTGGGCCTAAATGCCCAAAGGTGACATGCGCCTGAGACGAGTTATAGGGTAGGTGTACCACTTCAAAACCAGATTGAATTTCAGGCTGTGGCAATGCCTCTGCTTTTTGCCCTTGAGGTAAATTGCCGGCAATTCGTTCAGACAGTTCCAGTGCCTGTTTAGGGCTGAGTTTACCGGTAATAGCAATATTCATATTTTGCGCCACCAAAAACTGATCACGGAATTTTTTTAATAATTCTGCGTTAATTTTCTTGGTGCTGCCTTGGGTGCCGCTGATTGGTTCTGCATAAGGGTGTTGACCATATAGGGCACGATAAAACCGGATATCCATCAATCGGCTTGGATTTTCCTGTAGCTGTTTTTGTCCCACTTGCGTATTGCTTAAAGCCAGATTAATGCTAGACATTTTAAATGACGCATTCTTGACAACCTCCATCAGCATGCTCAATCCGGGTTCCAGTTTTTCCGGGTCTGAAAGCGTACGCAGACGGACCACAAACATGTCCCGATAGGCTTGTACGCTGAATTGTGCTCCGGTTTGGTCAAAAACTTCCGCCACCTGATTGGCGCTATATTTGTCGGTTCCTTCACGCATCAACTTGGCTGCCATATTGGATAGGCCATATAGACCTTTGGTAATTTCCTGATCACGGGCCGAACCGGCATTAAAGGTCAGCTGGATATCTACCATGGGAAGATCTTGCGTTTCAACGAACAGTGTACGTACCTTATAGCGATTGTTCAGGTCATGAATATAAGGCGCCTGAAAATCCCGTTGCTGATTAATATTTTTTAAACTTTGCAGTAAAGGGATAGACTGTAACTGACTGGGGTTGTCATTTTGGTCAGGTTGAGGGTCAAGATAGTTTTCTGCATGGGTAGCCGAGCTAAGACTTAAAGTTGAAATAAGCAAAAATGGACGAAGCTGAAGCATTATAATCCCCGTTGCTGGGTGTTTTGTTCGGGTGAGAGATAAAGCGTGCTGAGATTCTCACGCACAAAATAGGCGTTGGCGACGCGCTGGATATCCTGAACACTGAAACTTTCAAAGTGTTTCGGTAATTCATCCATCAGGCGATAACTCAAGCCATTGACCTCCAGATTGCCAATCATTTTGGCCTGGCCGACAATATCATCCTGGCTATAAATCAAATTGGAAATAAAGCGGGTACTGATACGATCCACTTCCTGTTGGGTCATCGCTGTAGTTTTAAGTAAATCTACTTCATCCTGAATGGCTTGTTGTGCTTCTTGCAAAGAGATGCCCGGCGCAGGTAAGGCAGAAATACCAAACAGGCTGTCGCCGCGATTATAGGGATCATAAGAAACGCTGACAGAGGTCAGAATTTTACGATCACGTACCAATCGGTCTTGCAGGCGCGAAGAAATGCCACTGTCCAAAAGACTGCGAATAATGGTCAAGGCATAAGCATCTTGGGGGTTTTTGGCAGTGCCAAGGGATTTTACATTCCAGGTCATGTATAGATTAGGCACTTGAACACTGCTATTAATTTCCATATGCCGATAACCCAAACGCTCAAACTCCAGTACATCATTGCGTGCTGGTGTTGGGCGTGCGGGAATGTCAGCAAAATATTTTTGTACCTGAGCCAAAGCAGCTTCAGATTCTACATTCCCCACAATCACCAGAATGGCGTTATTCGGACTGTACCAGTCCCGATACCATTTTTTGACATCATTCAACTGAATATTATTCAGAGTTTTCATATGTCCAATCACTGGCTGGCGATAATGGCTGGTCGGATAACTGATCCATTTAAACCGTTCAAAGGCTTGCGCACGCGGATTGTCATCGGTACGCTGGCGCCGTTCTTCCATGACGACTTTAATTTCTGGCTCGAAGTCCTGCTGTCGAAGCAGTAAATTACTCATCCGATCAGACTCAAGTTCCAGCGCCATAGGAAAATAGGCTTTAGGATAAAGCTGATAATAATTGGTGTAATTGGTGAAGGTAGCCGCATTGATACTGCCGCCATAAATCCGGCTAAGACGGGTAAATTCATCATTCGGTACTTTATGGGTGCCTTTGAACATCATATGTTCAAGCGCATGTGATACCCCCAGAATATTTCCAGATTCATCGCTGCTGCCGACTTTGTACCAGATTTGTGTCATTACCATGGGCGCACGATGGTCTTCCCGAATAATGACTTTTAAACCGTTACTTAAAGTGGTTTCAAAAGTAGTCCGTGACAATTCGCTTCGGGTTTGTGCCTGAACCGAGTTAAAACTCAGGCTAAGTAAGACTGCTGCACCGAGTGGATAAAGCGTCTGTTTGATCATTTGCGAGAAAGAGGAGATAGTCAAAAAGGTGATGAACACTAGATCTCCTGAAATAGGCGTTTGTATTTAGAGTTATTTTTAATAAATGCGTGCTTGAAAGCAACCGAGAGCTGTAGCTTTTTGGTATGTTTGTCCAGCATTTGCATTGCTAGCTGCAAAGCAGGCAAGTTATGGTAGAATCTGGGTTTTTAACGCAATGCTTTTCAAGGATTCGGCATGCAACAGCAATCTAATGGGCAAAACAAATTTTTGATTGATGCTGATATCGGAGATGATGATGTCACATTACCGAGCTTACCTGCGGTCAATGTGCCTATCGTAGAAACGCCAAGCGAAACAGCTGTAGTTTCTGCACCTGTCGAAACAGAAACTGAAAATGAAGATTCTGCGGCGAAAGGTGGCTTCTTTAGCCGTATGAAAGTGGGTTTAACCAAAACCCGTAAAAACCTTGCCGATGGGATGGTAAATATCCTGATCGGTGGTAAAGAAATTGATGATGAATTATTAGAAGAAGTCGAAGAGCAGCTTCTGGTGGCCGATATCGGTGTGGAAGCCACCAAGACCATTATCGCTAACCTGACTGAACGTACGGCACGTGGTGATTTGATCTATTCGCATTCACTCTATAAAGCGCTTCAGGAAGAACTGGTGGCTTTATTGGCACCACGGGTAAAACCGCTGCATATTGATCCGAATAAATCGCCTTATGTGATTCTGGTAGTTGGTGTGAATGGTGTCGGTAAAACGACTACCATTGGCAAGTTGGCAAAGCGCCTGCAAGGTGAAGGCAAGACCGTCATGTTGGCAGCAGGCGATACTTTCCGTGCGGCTGCAACTGAACAGCTCCAGATCTGGGGTGAGCGTAATAATATTGCGGTTGTTGCTCAGGGTCATGGTGCTGACTCAGCTTCAGTGATTTTCGATGCTTTTGAAAGTGCGCGTGCCAAAGGTGTGGATGTATTGATTGCAGACACAGCGGGCCGTTTGCATAACAAAGGTCATTTGATGCAGGAATTGACTAAAGTAAAACGTGTAATGCAGAAAATTGATGCCACTGCACCTCATGAAGTGATGTTGGTGGTCGATGCCGGTACTGGTCAGAATGCTATTAATCAGGTCGAGATGTTTGATGAGGCGGTAGGCTTGACGGGCTTAACTATTACCAAACTTGATGGTACTGCCAAAGGTGGGGTACTGTTTAATATCGCCAGTCGTACTCATGTGCCGATTCGCTTTATTGGTGTGGGTGAAAAAATTGATGACCTGCGTCCATTCTCTGCCAAATCTTTTGTTGCTGCATTATTTGAAACTGAAAAATAAATAATGTGCAATGCTTCACATAAACTCCGCCAAGTGCGGAGTTTGTTGTTTTTGGCTGGTTTGAGTGTTGTAAAAACCGACAGTAAAACCACCACTAAATCTGCCCATCTTGATAAAGGCCTTATAATTGTAGGGGATTTTCTAAGCTGATTTGGCTTGTTTTTTGTGGGGTAGAAAATGGCATTGCTAAATAAGATTGGTCAGGTATTAACAAGCGATATAACCAAGGATTTTAAATTTTCAAGAAAAAATAAACTGAATGGTGATTTAGAACTGACTTTTGTCGATCAATTGAAAAAGCGCCGTAGTATCGATCAACTCGGTAAGCGAGTACATTATAGTCAGACTTATCTTGGCGAAATCATTCAGGAAGCAGTGCGCAGTTGCCCTTCGGCTTATGATTCTCAAACTACGCGCATTGTGGTGTTATTTGCAGATTCTCATCATCAATTCTGGGAAATTGTGAAACAGGTGCAGCGTCAGTATATGCCGGCACATATTTACGAAGGAATTGAAATTAAGTTGAATCAATGTGCTGCGGCCTATGGCACGGTTTTATTTTATGAAGATCAAGCCGTGATTCAACAATTACAAAAGAAAATGCCATTAAATAGTGAGGATTTTCCAGCATGGTCGGAACAAACTTCCGGTATGGCGCAATTTGCCGTATGGACGACGCTGGCAGATTCTGGCTTAGGGGCATCCTTACAGCACTATAATCCACTGATTGATGAAAGGGTCGCAGAGCATTTTCAGATTGAAAAGAACTGGTTGTTACGCGCACAACTTTGCTTTGGGTCAATTGAACAAACAGTAGCAGAAAAATTACAAAAACCGGATCAGCATCGTTTCAAAGTATTTAATTAAAAGTTTATAGAACACTTTATATGTGACAGCATGGAAGCTGCGGATAAAATCAGATACAAATACGCTACGCAGATCTAAATCTGATTGTTCTATAAATAAAACACATTGTTATCGAAATGCACCTGTCTTGGGTGCTTAAAGCACGTAATATAACTTTATCGATTTTCAAATAACCAAAATATACAGAGGTGGGTTCATGGCATTTTTAGATCAAATCAAACAACGCCGTAGCATTTATTCAATTGGAAAAAATGTAGATCTGGATCAAGCAGAAATTGAGAAAATCATTAAAGATGCGGTGAAGCACAGTCCGTCATCTTTTAACTCGCAAACCTCGCGTGTGGTGATTTTATTTGGTCAATCACATGATACCTTCTGGCATATTGTACGTGAAACTTTACGTGACCTTGTTTCAGCAGATGCATTTGAATCAACCAATAGCAAGATCAATGCTTTTGCAGCAGGTTATGGAACCGCTCTGTTTTATGAAGATCAGAATGTGGTGAAGTCGATGCAAGAGCAGTTTGCACTCTATGCAGATAACTTCCCAGTCTGGTCTGAGCATTCTTCCGCTATTGCACAGTTTGCAACCTGGACCGCTTTGGCAGAAAAAAATATCGGTGCTTCATTGCAGCACTACAATCCAATTATTGATGAAGAAGTTGCACAAACTTTCGAGATTCCATCTCACTGGAAACTTCGCGCTCAACTGGTATTTGGTTCGATTGAAGCTCCTGCAGGTGAAAAAACCTTTATGGATGATGCAGAACGCTTTAAGACCTTTGCGTAAACGATTTTAGGTTATAAAAAAGAAGCACTTTGATGCTTCTTTTTTATGTCTTAGAGTTGTATTTAGATATGATGTGATATGTCTAGCTAAATAAATGCTAAAAACACAGGCTGTATCGCTCCAGCTTTTGTCATAAGATTGTCATTTAGACGCGGCATAGTGCAGCTAATTTTTAATAAACAACCAAAATGAGTATAGGATATGGGTTTACGTATTGCGGCAACTGCAGCAGTGTTTCTGTTTAGCACACCAGTTTTTTCGGCAGTGACCGTCACAGTACCTGAAGAAATAAAAATTGTTGCCGTAAATGATCAAGAGGTGAACTCGGGTCTATTACGTTCTAATCAGACTTATAGCTTGGATGCAGGTGTAAATGCGATCAGCGTACGCTATAACGAATTTTTCCAGCATTCAGACAATTCACATGACATTTTAAAGTCAGGTGTGGTTACGGTAAAAACACCAAGCCTTAAAGATGGTGAAACTTACCGTTTAGCACTTATTCAGGCGCCTAAAGATTTTGATGCAGCGCAAAAATATAAAGATCAGCCCATTATTGGCCTATATGATGCGAAAAATCAGCTCTTAGTCCAGCAGACGGGCGCTAAAGATTCAGCGAAACCATGGTTTGGAAATCGCGTATTGACTAAAAAAGTAGATATGACAACTCAAGCCGCGACACCAGTTCATCAACCGGCAGCTATATATACTCAGTCAGTAGAACAGAATGATCAGCAGCTGATTCAATTATGGCAGAAAGCTTCTAAAGCTGAACGTCAAAAATTTATGACTTGGCTCGCTGAGCAGACAAATTAAAATATTTTGATGAAGAATCAAAAAGATCACCATTGAGGTGATCTTTTTTTATGAGATGAAGGCTAGAAAATTAACATTTGCTTAAACTTTTCATGCGGAATTAGCTAGAAAAACGCAAAAAAGTGTTAAAAATAGCCTTTTAGATTAAAAAATAAACGCATGATTGGTTTTTTTGAATATTTTTAAGAAAAGCCCTTGCGCTCGTTTTGAAACTGTATAGAATACGCAGCACACCAACGCAATGCATGAAACGAAACGTTAAGTGATTGGGTTGGAGCTTGAAACTGACGAGGTTTTAAGAAGATCATTAAGAGATTATGAAGAACAACTTGTGTGGATTTTTACTGGTTGATTGATCGAAATTATTTTCATTGATTGATGGTAGAAATTACTCGAAGTTTATTTGAG